>JBBJOK010000060.1:0-12388 GCA_037721545.1 Chitinophagaceae bacterium | reverse complement strand
TAACTGCATACCTCAATGAGGCAAAGGAGCAATTGGAAGGACAGATTGCAAGTGCTAAAATAAGCTTGTCAAAATTATCATCACCTCAATTATATTATATTCTTTCAGGCAATGATTTTACCCTTGATATAAATAATCCTGCTAAACCAAAAATTGTATGCATGGGAAATAATCCGCAAAAAACGATGACCTATGGAGCCGTTCTATCTCTTTATATTACGGCTTTAACAAGAATGATGAATAAAAAGAATTGTAATAAAAGCAGTTTAATATTCGATGAGTTTCCTACTATTTATTTCAATGGCATTGATAATCTGATAGCAACAGCCCGATCAAATAAAGTAGCAACCATATTAGGAGTTCAGGATGCAAGTCAATTGAAATTGCATTACGGTAAAGAACAAGCCGAGGTGGTCATGAATATAGTAGGGAATATTATTAGCGGACAAGTGAGTGGAGAAACTGCCAAACAATTATCTGAAAAATTTGGTAAGATTTTGCAAGACAGACAGAGCATTGCTATAAATAGAAATGATACCAGCATTACAAACTCGAAGCAATTAGAGCTTGCTATTCCTATTAATAAAATTTCTTCTTTATCAAGCGGCGAATTTGTAGGCATGGTGGCTGACAATCCAGAAGAAAAAATTGAATTGAAAGCTTTTTGCGCTGAAATTATTAATGACCACAAAGCATTGGAAAATGAACAGACAAGCTATAAAGAATTGCCCCAATTTTCAAAAGTAGAGAACAAAGATGTATTAGCTAATTATCTTCAGGTGAAAAACGATGTTGCTATGATCGTTCAAACAGAGATTGAAAGAATGTTGGATACACCTGAGTTGATGGATTTGATTATTAAGAAAGAATAAATCGTTATCAATTTAATAACTGCATTGTAACTTAAAATACAACTGGTGATCCGGCATACTAAATTTTAAGTCTAACCTCAGCTTACGATTATTGCAAACACCTTTATAGTTAGTAATTTAGTCACTTAATATGCTTTTTTACTAGTAATTTTGTCAATAAAGAGGAAATTTTTTATGAATATAGTCAAAAGAGCTATTGAAGGTCAATTAGAAGATTTGCTGAGCAAAAATAAGGTCTTGTTGGTATTGGGGACAAGAAGAGTTGGCAAAACTTTTCTCATAAATGCAATTCATAAAAATTATAATAACCCTGTTGTGATTTTGAATGGAGAGGACTTTGATGTTCAGGAGTTATTAAAGAAAAGAACAGCGGCAAATTATAAGCGAATTATTGGTTCTGCGAAACTATTGGTTTTAGATGAAGCACAGGTAATACCGGAAATAGGAAAGATCTTAAAATTTATGATAGACAGCATTCCTGGTCTAACAATATTGGCTACCGGCTCATCATCATTTGATCTGTTGAATAAAGCCGGGGAACCTTTAACAGGAAGGCAAATTCAATTCAATTTATACCCATTATCACAACTGGAGTTACAGGAAACAGAAACTTATTTAGAGACTGTTCAGAATCTTGAAGAAAGACTGGTTTACGGAAGCTACCCGGAACTACTACAATTAAAAACATACACTGAAAAATCTGCGTACCTGCAACAACTGATTCAATCATATTTATTAAAAGATATACTTGCTTTTGAAGGTATCAGACAGTCCGACAAAATTATCAGGTTATTACGGTTGATAGCTTACCAGGTTGGCTCTGAAGTATCTTATAATGAATTAGCGGGTCAATTGGGTATGAGCAAAAACACAGTTGAGAATTATTTAGACTTGCTTAGCAAAGTCTTTATTATATATCGTTTGCCTGCCTATAGTACCAACCAAAGAAAAGAAGTGTCTAAAAGCTCTAAGTGGTATTTCTTTGATAATGGAATCCGCAATGCTATTATAAATGATTTCAGACTTCCGGAATTAAGAAATGATATTGGCACATTATGGGAGAACTATATAATATCTGAAAGAATAAAAAGAAACAGCTATTTAAAAGAAAGTGTGCAGCATCATTTTTGGAGAAACTACAATCAACAGGAAGTTGATTTGATTGAAATCAAGGAAGGAAAAACATCTGCTTATGAATTTAAATATTCACCAGCCAAGAAAGTAAAAGTCCCGGCTGCCTTTGCAACAGCATACCCGGAATCTTCTTTTAAACGAATTTCAAGGGACAACTATCTTGATTGGATTACAAAATAATTTATAACAAATTTCATTAAGACTTGGCGTGACCTCCATATGCCAAATCCTCGGATGTAATAGTTTTCCCTTTCACAGGTTTAACTTTTGTAAATATAAAAAAGAAATCTTCCAATGGAATTTGCAAATGTAGATTTGTATCAGCAATACAATAACCATCGTATGAATATTCAATTTATAACAGAGTATTGGTTGAACTATATTGAGGACTATCTTGAAAATGGTTATGATTTTTTAAAATGAATGCAAACATTGAATAATCATGGAAGCAAAGCAATTAAGAAGCGCCAACTGGTTTGCCCGTAAAGGAAAAGATGGATTTATTTACCGGGCATGGATGAAGAACCAGGGCATTCCTGCCGATATGTTTGAAGGAAAGCCTGTAATTGGAATTTGCAATACATGGAGTGAACTAACGCCCTGCAATGCACATTTCCGTGACCTTGCAGAGTCGGTAAAAAAAGGGGTATTAGAAACAGGTGGTTTTCCTGTTGAATTTCCTGTTATGTCTTTAGGTGAAACATTGATTAAGCCAACCGCCATGCTTTACAGGAATCTTGTGAGTATGGATGTGGAAGAATCAATTCGTGCTAATCCAATTGATGGTGTTGTGCTGCTATGTGGCTGCGATAAAACTACACCATCACTGGTAATGGGTGCATGCAGTGTAAATATTCCAACATTGGTTATCTCTGGTGGTCCCATGCTGAAAGGACATTGGAAAGGAAAAGATATTGGCACATCAGATGTATGGCGTTTTGATGCGTTACATAAACTGCGACAAATAACTGATGAAGAATTTACAGAGGCAGAAGCTTGCATGGCCCGTACACAAGGGCATTGCGCGGTAATGGGCACAGCTTCTACCATGGCAGTGATGGTTGAAGCATTAGGCCTTTCATTACCGAACAATGCATCTATACCTGCTGCTGATGCAAGACGTAAAGTTCTTTCGCAACTTTCAGGAAGGCGTATTGTAGAAATGGTAAAAGAAGATTTGACTTTATCTAAAATACTTACCCGTGACGCATTTGAAAATGCCATTATGATAAACGCCGCGATTGGTGGCTCTACCAATTTTGTGATTCATTTATTAGCAATTGCCGGCAGGATGGGCGTTGAATTAAACATAGATGATTTTGATAAATACTCTCAAAATATTCCACTACTTGCCAACATACAACCATCTGGTGAAAACTATATGGAAGACCTGTATTATTCAGGAGGCTTGCCGGCAATGATAAAGGAAATGGCGGCCATTATTCACAACGATGCAATAACGGTGAACGGCAAAACAATGGGTGAAAACTGTGCTGCTGCAGAAGTATATAACCGCAATATAATAAGCACTATGCAGGAACCTTTTAAACCGGAGTCTGGTATTGTGGTGGTTAAAGGAAACCTTGCACCAAATGGTGCGGTGATAAAACCTTCAGCTGCAAGCCCATCGTTATTGAAACATTCAGGAAAAGCAGTAGTTTTTGAAAACATTGAAGACTATCATGAACGCATAGATGATCCTGAATTGGATATTTATGCTACCAGTATTATGGTACTAAAAAATGCTGGCCCAAAGGGTTATCCTGGCATGGCTGAAGTGGGTAATATGGCTTTGCCTAAAAAATTACTAGAGCAGGGGGTTACAGATATGGTACGTATTTCAGATGGCAGGATGAGCGGCACCGGTTTTGGCACTGTTGTGTTGCATGTGTCGCCGGAAGCTGCAGTGGGTGGTACCTTGGCGCTGGTACAAAATGGAGACATCATCAGCCTTGATGCATATAATAGAACATTGCATTTAGAGGTTTCGGATGAAGTGCTTGCTATACGTAAGGCTAAGTGGAAACAAACTGAAAAGATGCATCCACGAGGCTATGTGCATTTGTACCAAACGCATGTAGAGCAGGCACACCTTGGTGCTGATATGTTTTTTTTAAAAGGTAGTTCGGGTAGTCAAGTTTCCAGGGATTCGCATTAAGATGGTGAGTGGTGAATAGTCAATGATCAATGGCGAATTTTTTGAACGGGCTTTTGTAATATAATGGCATCACTCTTGCGTCGCACACTTTGGCGTTCGGAAATTTTATCAGCAGTGTGAAGTATTCAAGATTCACCTTACCGATTCACGAAAAGATTGCTTTACTAAAATAATAATTATACATGTATCCAAAATTATTTACCGGAAAGGTTGCCATTGTTACAGGCGCAGGGCAAGGTATAGGTTTTGAAATATGCAGGCAATTATGTTTGCAGGGTGCAGCTGTATTATTGAACGATATTGATGAAACATTAACTACTGAAGCTATTACTAAAATAAAATTGGAAGCGGGTAATTGTATCGGTCTGCCTGGAGATGCAGGTGATGTTGTTTTTATTCAGCAAATGCTGGATAAAGCGGTAAGTGAATTTGGTAAGCTTGATATTGTTATTGCCAATGCAGGCATCACACTCTTTGCAGATTTTTTTGAATACACGCCGGAAGCATTTTATAAAGTAATGCATTTGAATTTGGGCGGTAGTTTCTTTTTGGCACAGGCTGCCGCTAAACAAATGAAGGAGCAAAAAACCAGAGGTAGCATTTTATTTATGAGTTCTGTGGTGGGCCACCAGGCACATAAAAACCTGGCTGCATATGCTATCACCAAAGCAGGATTGGAAATGCTGGCTAAGAATCTGGTGATCGAATTATCTCCATATGATATTACAGTAAATGCCATTGCACCTGGGGCAACACTTACGGAGCGAACATTAGATGATAAAGACTATGAAAAAACATGGAGCCGCATTACACCCATTGGCAGACCAGCCACTACATTAGATATTGCCAATGCTGCATTATTTATGGTTTCGCCCAATGCAAAAAATATTACCGGGCAAAGTTTGGTTATAGATGGAGGGTGGACGAGTATCAGCCCTTCGCCATATTAATAAAGCAACCAGTAAAAATAAAATTATGTTCAGTCTTGATAATAAAATAGCCCTGATAACAGGCGGTGGTAGCGGTATAGGCAAAGCAATTTCTGTACTGTTTGCTAAACAGGGTGCAACGGTTTATATCCTCGATATTGATGAACCGGGGGCAAATGATACAATAAAAATTATCAGTGATAATAATGGACACGCCGTTTTTAAAAAATGCAGTGTGGCGATAATGGAAGAAGTAAATGCAGCAGTACAAGCTATTATCGCTGAAGAAAAGCGGGTAGATATTGTAGTAAACAACGCAGGTATTGCACACATCGGCAATGCAGAAACAACAACACCTGAAGATCTGGAGCGATTGCTTTCGGTAAATGTAAAAGGTGTTTATCATGTGCTGCATTCGGTGCTTCCCCACATGAAAAAAGATGGAGGTGTAGTGCTCAATCTTGCATCTGTTGCATCCAGCGTAGGACTTGCTGACCGGTTTGCCTATAGTACCACAAAGGGTGCTGTGCTGGGTATTACATTATCAGTAGCGAAAGATTATTTACAGTATAATATCCGCTGTAACTGCATTTCACCAGCCCGTGTACATACACCTTTGGTAGACGGTTATTTAGAAAAGAATTATCCGGGAAGAGAAAACGAGATGTTTGAAAAATTATCCAAAACACAGCCTATAGGGCGCATGGGCAAGCCGGAAGAAATTGCCTCTTTAATCTTGTATCTATGCTCTGATGAAGCAGGTTTTATAACAGGATGCGATTATCCTATAGATGGTGGTTTTATAAAATTGAATAGTTAGCTAACGGTGCGGAATAATTTTATGTCAGCAGCAGTAAACTTATCATACGAAGTTGTCGTGCCTCACACATGTTCTTTGGGTGAGGGTCCTGTTTGGGATGCTGTACGCAAAACGATTTGCTGGCTTGATATTTTGAATGGAGAAATTCATGAATTTTCACCGGAACAGAAAACGCATAAAACAATTCCGGTTCATCAAATGATTGGTTCTTTGGCGGTTTGTACAAATGGAAATTTTATTGCCGCTCTGCAAAATGGATTTGCTTTTATAAATAGAGTAAGTGGCGAAGTAAAAATACTTGCAAATCCTGAAATTCATTTGCCCAATAACAGATTCAATGAAGGTAAATGTGATCCGGCAGGAAGATTTTGGGCAGGCAGTATGTCTCTCTCCGAAGAGTACAAAGCTGGCAATGTTTATGTAATTCAAGCCAACTTTTTACTAACAAAAAAAATACAAGAAGTAACTATTTCAAATGGCATGGCGTGGAGTTTAGACGATCAAACATTTTATTACATTGATACTCCAACACTTGAAATAGTGGCGTATGATTATGACAAAACTGGAGGGCATATCAATAATAAAAGAACGATCATAAAAATTACAGAAGAAAATGGATACCCCGATGGAATGACGATTGATAGTGAGGGCATGCTTTGGGTTGCACTTTGGGATGGCTGGCAGGTTACAAGATGGAACCCGAACAGTGGTGAAAAATTGTATACTATAAAATTGCCTGTGGCAAAAGTTACTTCTTGCACATTTGGCGGAGAGAACCTGGAGGATTTATATATAACTTCTGCAAAAGTTGGACTTACAGAACACGAATTGGAAAAGCAGCCTTTGGCAGGTTCGCTTTTTATAATACGGAATTGCGGATTCAAAGGAACGCCTGCATTTGAATTTACAGTGTAACCATACAAAATAATTAAATTATGAAATTAATCAGGTTTGGTGAACCAGGTAAAGAAAAGCCTGGCATTTTAAATACAGAAGGCAAGAGGAAAGATGTATCTCAACTTTTTGAAGATTGGAACAGGCGATCGTTTCAGGACTATGGTTTTTCTGAAATAATAAAAAAAATAAATGATGTTGAATTATTTCCTGATGTGCCTGAAAGTATAAGATGGGGCTCCTGTGTAGCAAGACCTGGTAAAGTAATTTGCATTGGCTTAAATTATTCTGACCATGCTGCAGAATCAGGAATGGCAATTCCCAGCGAGCCAATCGTTTTTCAAAAAGGGGCAAATACAGTTATTGGACCGTATGACAATATTCTTATCCCTAGAAAAAGCGAAAAAACAGATTGGGAAGTTGAACTGGGTATTGTAATTAGCAAAGATGCCCGATACCTTAACGCTGTTGATGAATCAAAAGATTATATAGCGGGCTATTGTATTTCGCATGATGTATCCGAAAGAGCATTTCAGTTAGAACGTGGTGGACAGTGGACCAAAGGAAAATCTTGCGACAATTTTAATCCACTCGGACCTTTTCTTGCAACTGCTGATGAAATAACTGATGTGCATAATCTGTCAATGTCACTTTCTGTCAATGGCATGCAAATGCAAAAAGGTAATACCTGTTCAATGGTATTTAATTGCTGGTACTTGGTACATTATCTTTCTCAATTCATGACATTAGAAGCAGGTGATTTAATTTCTACCGGTACACCACCCGGCGTTGGATTAGGTATGAAGCCGCCCCAATATTTAAAAGCAGGTGATGTAGTTGAATTATCCGTAGAAGGGTTGGGAAACCAAAAGCAAATTTGTGTGAATGCATAAAACCATGGAAGTGATATAAAGATCATACAGGATCCGTTGCGACATACTTCGCTAAAAACAACCGAGATATATATGAACCAAATAACAGTGAGAATAAAGCAATCCCTCAGGTGCACGGTAAGGGATTTGTTATGCTATCAAACATAAAAAATGAGGGAGAATTAAAGTAAAAAGATAAAATATTTACTTTTAACCATCATTCAATTGTTGTTTGAAAAAATAAAAGTAATTGAATTGCTAAAACTAAAGATCAAGAAAGTACTATGCAACACAGAACCCACTATTTTATATTCTCTGTTCTTCTTATCAGCTTTATTTCCTGTAAAGTTTTGGAAAAGAAGCTTTCAAAACTCGATAATACGGTTTGGATTCACGGAACTACGGATTGCAGCAAGAATACAGATCCTAGTATACAGGTTGTCCAACTCAATCGCAGTACCTGGATTTTGAGACAAAACAAGTGTGTTCATTATGAAGCGCCTTTTATGTATCTTTTTCTGGGGAGTAAGACAGCTTTATTAATGGACACAGGTGCGACCGAAGATGAAAAACAGTTTCCGTTGTATGAGACAGTTAGAAAGCTAATTGAACAGTGGGAAAAAGAAATCAAGGGTCATATAGATCTGATTGTTGCACACACCCATTCTCATAAAGATCATACAGCGGCAGATGTACAATTTAAAAACAAACCGAGAACAATTGTGGTAGGTTTAAAAATTGACGATGTGAAGTCCTTTTTCAATTTTCAGAACTGGCCGTTAGAGAATAGTAAATTAGATTTAGGAGGAAGAGTGTTAGAATTTATTCCAATCCCTGGCCACCAGATTGCTTCGGTTGCGGCTTATGATGATAAAACAAAATTACTATTGACAGGAGATAGTTTTTATCCCGGAAGGTTATATATCGATGATTGGAAGGCTTTTAAATTAAGTACTCAACGTTTGACCGACTTTGTAAATAAGCATCAGGTTAATTATATCCTGGGTAACCATATTGAAATGACAAAAACTGCAGGCAAAGATTATCCCATAGGAACAACATTCCAACCTGATGAACATATTTTACCACTAAAGTCTAAAGATTTAATTCTACTTGATAAAGCTTTAAAACAACTAGGGGAAAATCCAAAGCGAGAAATTCATCCGAACTTTATTATTTATCCAAAATAGTTGTGGCATGTAATCATGTTAAGTAGGGACTTTAAAAATGCCCATAATAAAGATTTTGCGGCAGGCGGCCTGTGTCTCTTTCTGAGAAAATTTACAGTTAAAGCAATTCATCCTACCATTATTTTAAATTTTATTTTAACCCCTAAAAACACTTTACCAACCAGATGGAGCTGAAAAGAGCAACGGGAGGAGCAACTCTTCAGGACAATACACATTCTTCTTTACATTTGGCGTTGTTATAGCAAGGGTAATGACTTGACAAAACGTAAGACTTTTTACAAATTTATTGCCTTATTTTAAGGCAGTGCACTATTTATGACATAACAAACCATCCATTAAAAATCCTTCACTTCCCCACCAAAACCAAATGTTTCTCAGCAACTGCCATAATTTTTGACTTACTAAAATACACTGGGAAATACCCCCCGGGTCCCCAAATATTAAACAAATCGCTGTAATGTGGCGAGCGTGGATCGCCCGACTGCCCGGGATTACTGATGCCCAAGGTTCTGTCCCAGTTTTCGGTATCAACCAAAATCCTAAATGAGGCTCCATGCGATTGATTCAAATTGTTGCTTGTGGCATTAACGGTTTCGCCATAACCTCCCCTTGGAATGGGTCCAAGATTGATTTTAGCTTTCAAAGTTGGGTCTGTTACCCAAGCCGAAAGTGGATGTGTAAGAGTAATATGTTTGTTTTTGACTTGTCCATATTGCCATTGGCTTACATCATTTCCGAGACGTTTTTTTAGTGAATCAACAGCATATTTAAAACAATTTACCAAAATAGAATCTCTTGTTGCCAAAGGATTTGTTCCAAAAAATGGTGGTGGGGTTACCAACCAATCAGTCAATCGCTTGGTCGAAATCGTTTTCATATACTTTCTGGCATTTGCGGGAACTGCTAAAGCATGAACTGCTCTTTGCAATTGATTTTCCCAAGCTACATACAAAGTTGCTTCGGTAGATTCTGGACTTAATTCATAAGTTTTCCAATAAGTTAGGCTATTTCTATGCGTAGCGTAAGCATTTTCGTCCATTTTTACTTGATTTAATAATGGAACTAATGTGCGTGCTGTAAGCGAAACATAATCGTTTTGCAGCAATGCAAAGCTTTCTAAATTATGCTTTTTACCCGATTGAAGCACTTCCTCTATTCTATTTGCTCGTACAGGATTTGCCCATTTCCAGCCAATAGCATTACGATTGGCGAAGTTTGCCGGTATTAAATTATTGTTTGCTGTTACTATAAAACCTTCGCTTGGGTCATATTTATTGGGTAGCAAATTTATAGGTAAATAGCCGCCCCACTCATAACGTCCATCACCAGGTACAGGAACTAAACCCGACCAATTTTTACGAAGTGGGGAAAGTCCAACTGCTTGCCAGCCGATATGTCCTGCTTTATCTGCCCAAATCATATTTTCGCCTGGAATGCGGCTAAAAGTACAGGCTTGGCGAAATTCTTGCCAGTTCTGGGCTTGATTCATTCGTAAACTGGCTAAATAAGGCGAGCAACCTACCTCTTGCCAACCAGCTCGAACAGCATATAAATGTTTGTTTTGAACATCTTGAAAAACTACCGGCCCATGTCTTGTATATTTTAATTGCACCACCTTTGGTGCTCGTTCTTTTATTTGTATGGTATCTGTAATAACCTTCAAATTTTCCCAGGCACCTTTATATTTGTATTGGTTTGGATTTTGAGAATTGGTTTCATAGACATATAAATCTTCGTTGTCTGTTTCAAAAATTGTCAAACCCCATGCTCCAAAATCATTATGGCCAATCGAAACGCCTGGCAAAGTGGGCTCTCCGCCCCCAATCACATTCCAACCCGGGGCATTAAGATGCACCCAATATCGTAATGATGGCACTCCTTGGGCCCGATGAGGGTCATTTGCCAACATCGGGTAGCCACTTTCTGCCATTTTTCCAGAAATGATCCAATTATTTGAGCCAACATTTTCCTTTTCTTCTTTGTACCAATCATTAAAATTGTCCAAGAGAGCAATGCCAATATTATTTTCAGGAAATTTTAATGGAGCACGGAATGCTTCGTAGTATTCTAAAATATTGCTAAACAAAACATCATTATCCAATATTTTGTCTAATGCCAAATTAGGTTCGGTTCCTGAGTTTTTTAGGGTGAAACCAGGATAATTCACGTACTTTGTCAGCTCCCAGAAGTCTTACCAAACGAGCATTAGAGATCTCTTCTTCAAATATTTCCTAAAAGTCCTTGATGGCGACTAATCACAATTTCAGGCGTCCAAAAATTGGGAAGGGTGTTCAATATTTTAAATTCAAAGGGGAGTTCATCAGGTTTTTGGCGGGCTTCGGCAATATAGGTATTAATTCCTGCCACAAAAGCCTCAATGATTTGTTTGCTTCGGGGATGATAATGGTTCAATTCGGCAGCCAAATTTCCTCTAAATTTGAATAGTCTTGTACCAATATCCCGTTTGAGTTCATCTTCTCCGAGTAGTTCAGCCATTGTACCGGTGGCTTGTCTTCGCCACATTTCAAGTTGAAAAAGTCGGTCAGAAGCTGCCATATAACCTTGAGCGATAAACAAATCATGCTCATTTTGTGCATAAATATGCGATATACCCCAAGTATCAATATAGACTTCAACAGGTTGTTTCAAAACCTTGATTTTCAGTGTTTGAGAAAAGCACAAGGAAGCTGAAAATAATATGCAGACAAAAATGGAGCGTTTTTTCATAGGGATTTTAAAGTGAAGTTTTAAATTTAAGGATTACTTCCACATAATTGATTTATTAAGAGTTGTAATTAATGCCTTTCCAGTCAAAGCGATACCAGTCTCTGTTTCATTTCCAGCAGTTCTAAAACCTTTACAACGTCTTCCGCTCTCTCTTCCAGATGCTAAATCTAAACACATAGTCTTACGAACTAAAAAGAAACTGTTCCCAAAACGATGGCTTTCAAGAAATATTAGGTGTTATAATAATGTGTAGGTAAAGCAAAATTAGAAATTTTTTGGTGATTATTTTTTCCAAGAATCGGTTTATCAACTGTTACCCAAAAGAGTTCTGTTACCCTAAATATTCTACATTTTGAATTAAATCTTAGGTAAAATCACGATCATCTCTCTTACAAATAATTGAAACCAATACTTGCGGCTTGCATTGGAGTACTTGTTTTTGCATCCGTAATTTCCCCCGAAAGTGATACTCCCATATTTTTTGATTGTGCAATTAAATTTGAAATTAAAATAAAACACAGATGAATATTACAAATAATATTTTCATGATAAATGATTAAAGTAGTATAATTTATAAAATTTTCCGATTAATTATTATATTTATTTCAATAAATTGAAGAATTATTATATAAAAATCGGAAATTATCCGATTAATTAGTATTATATTTACATTCATTATGGAATTCAGGGAAGCGATACAAAATTTTGCAGAACAGCCAATCACCAAACAGGTGCTGATGGCTATCCTTAAAGAATATAAAAGACCTTATGATAAAATTAATGAGTTAGTCA
>JBBJOK010000059.1:0-12399 GCA_037721545.1 Chitinophagaceae bacterium | reverse complement strand
TCACATCGCCATCAAAAACACGGTCAGCTTTCAGCAAAACATATTTATCGTTTTGTGCAAACGAATTAATACAGATAAATAAACACACGAGTATTTTCATAAAGCAATCTTATTCGATGAAGATAATTATTATACCGGCATTTGTAGTGGTGGCGACATCGTTGCATCGCAATCCGTTTATCAGCACCTCTGTGATTGGGCGGTGAGGCAACTCAAAGTATGGGATAAAAAGCGAAATGATTTTTCACCAGATAAACATTTCGCAAAAGCTATTTAACAGATTGAATTTCAAGACCTGTAAAAAATAGCAGGCTGGCTTTACGAAACCAAAGGCTGTCTCAAAATGAGACAGCCTTTTTATCTATAACAATTAAATATATTTAATAACTATCATTCTGTTTTAAATATCCAGGTATATTAGATGCTGCATCAATAGCTGTTTGTGGAATTGGGAAAAGTCTTTTCTTTACATCTGTATTTGTTTTTTCAGTCCAGGTTCCTTCATATTTTCCAAAACGTATCATGTCTGTCCTGCGTACCATTTCCCAATAAAACTCAAAGCCTCTTTCACGAAATAACAGATCTAAAGTTATGGCTGTTAATGGCGGCGCAGGTTTGGAAGCAGTTCTTGAAGCCCTTACAATATTTACATCAGCTAAAGCCCCAGCTGCATCTCCTTTTCTAAGCTTTGCTTCAGCACGCATTAAATAAATATCTGCAAGGCGCAAAATAACAATATCATGTTCCCCTTTATTTCTTCCGGTTTCTGAAGTTTTACTAAACTCATATTTTGAAACCCTGTATCCGGTACTGTAATCACTGCCTGCCACAGTATAATCCACCATCTCAGTAAAATCAACAGGTGAGTTTGGCTTTTTTCGCGAGACATTAAAAAGCTTGGTTATTTTTAAATTTCCATTAGCACATTTTACAGCATTTAATAACATACCATATTGTTGCCCTCTTAAAATTCCACGATCAATATTATAGTTGGCAGCCGGCAAACAGGAATCAAGGGGAATTATCAGATTCTTTTTATAAAACCGTGGATCTGCAGCAGCAGGGTCTATTGGTGCATACGCATTAACCCAGGTGCGGTAAAAATCAGGCGTAATCGAAGCGCCATCCGTTCCGTTGGCTGTGGGCCACGCAACTAACGGATATTGATCGCCCGATAAAGAAAAATAGGCCAGCCTGTTATGTCCGGTTCCTAAATCTGCACGTTGATCTACGGCAAAAATTAATTCTTTATTAGTGTGGTTATTGTCATTGAAAATAGAAAAATATTCAGCCGCTAAAACATATTGTCCTGAGCTGATGATCTTATTACAAGACTCAATAACTTTATCCATTTCCTCAGTTTTAAATGTAAAGGATGAAGCATACACATCCCGGTAAACAGCAGCATTTAAATAAAGCCTTACCAACAAACCCTGTATAGCCGCCTTGGTAAGTCTCCCTGGGCCCGAACTTGTTTCAACTAACGGCTCTACCGCTAATAATTCAGATTTTATGTATGTAATGGCTTCCTCGCCTCTTAATATTTTAGATGTTTCTTCCGGAAGTTCTTTTACGAAGACCAAACCAAAAAGATCCAGCGTAAGCAAAGAATAATAAGCCCTCATACCTCTTGCTTCAGCAAGAAAAACTTTTGCATTGGGGTCGGTATTAGTAGGAAGTAAATTGATTGCTGTAACAGCTCTTGATAGTCCTGTTAATATATTGGTCCAGGTACTTCTGATATTAGCGTCAGAGCTGATGGTTTCATGTTTGTGCATTTGCACATAAATACCATTATCCCCCCAATCAGTTCCTCCCCGAAAGGGCAAAATAGCTTCGTCGGTTGATATTTCCTGCAGATCAAAATAGGTAGTATGCAGAAATACATCTTCAAGCTTTGCATATACAGGTTCTATAATCCCTTCAGCCTGTTGCTTATCAGAAAGCACTGCAACTCCGCCTTCATCAAGTATCTCCTCTTTTAGTTTTGTACAACCATTACTTATTGCCAGGCTTATTAAAATCAGCAGTAGGCTTAATATTTTCTTTGTCATAATTTATTATTTAATACTTTTAAAATGAAAAATTTAACCCCAGGATAATTGACCTCGCTTTAGGATAACTTAGAAAATCAATACCATAAGAGGAAACGCTATTAATCCTTCTATCAATATTCACTTCAGGATCGTACCCGGTATATTTAGTTGCTATAAAAAGATTTTGACCAGTGACAGATAAGCGAACAGCAGAAACCCATTTATCCATTCCTAAATTTTTTGTATTAAAATTATATCCAAGAGAAGCATTATTCAACCGGAGATAAGCCCCGTTTTTAAGATACCTTGTGGTTACCGGTGTTGCATTATTTAAAGATTCAGTTGTTTCACCTATTGCTTCCCTGGTAGTGTTTACATTTTTTGCAAGTCTTAATTTAGAGAAACTAACATTGTGTGTATAATCATACGTTTTATTTCCTGAGATACCATTAAAATTGATACTTAAATCAAAACCTTTATAAGCAGTGCTGCCGTAAAAGCTATAAAGAATATTAGGCAAAGCTGTTCCTGCGGAAATTCTGTCATTATCATTAATAACACCATTATTATCCAGATCGCGAAATATACTCATACCGGTACTTTTATCAATGCCAATAAATTCTTTGAGAAAAAATGTTCCAATAGGTTGTCCATTTACATAACCATTAATAGTGGATGATGTGATTCCGGCACCGGATACTGAACCGGAAGGAATTATTGAGTACGGCGAATTTTCAACTTTATTTTTTATATAAGTAATATTACCACCAACACTCCAGGTAATATTGTTTTCAGATCTATGTTTATAATCCAGTTCAAATTCTACTCCTTTATTGGTTATGCTCATATCTTTTACATTACTATATACATCTGAGGCCGGCTGAACCGGATCGGCAGGTATTACCTGCAAAAGAATATCGTTGGAGACTTTTTTGAAAAGATCAATTGTTCCGGATAAAGCACCATTAAATAAACCAAAATCCAAACCAATATCTGTTTGTTCTGATGATTCCCATTGAATATCAGGATTAGCCAACCTTGTAAAAACATAACCCGGAGAATAGTTTCCATTTGCGGGGTAAAGCGGATAACTGGCAGATGCAGGTGCGGAAAACAATGCCTGCGTTATTTTTGGAGGAATTTCCTGATTACCGGTTATGCCCCAGCCAGCTCTAAGCTTTAAATTATTAAAGACTGAGTTATTCATAAATTCCTCATCAGATATTTTCCATCCCACAGAGAAGGAAGGAAAATATCCGTATTTATTATTTTCCCCAAATTTAGAAGAACCGTCTGCCCTAAAATTCGCCGTAAACAAATACTTATTGTTGTATTGATAAGTTACTCTCCCAAAAAACGATTGCAGCTCATTAATAAACGCAAAACCTCCGGGCCGATTGTTGGTTAAGTCTAAAAGTTGTCCTACACCTGGGTTATAAATTGGATCTACGCCTCCCACCACGAAATTATTTATACTATTATTTCTTTGCTGCACTGAGATCTTTTGATATGAATGCCCGGCAAGCGCTGATACATTGTGGCGGCTTGTGCTAAAAGAATAAGTAAGGTAGTTTTCTATCAGATAATTTTTATTCCAGTTGTAAATATTTTCTAATCTGCCCAATCGAAGCGGTATAGCACTTGGTAAACTTACCACATCACGTGTTGAAGTTGAATTATCAATGCCCACATTAAGTTTATAAACAAGCCCTTTAATTAGTCTAAAAGAGGGAGAGATATTTCCTATTACCCTGTTTATTGTAGTAATTTCCTTCTCGAGCCCAAAATAAAGTAATGGATTAAAGCTGATATTAGGATATCGTGCCGGATTGCCAATAGAGTCGTAAGCCGGATACGTTGGATTATTAATAATTGCATCAGTTAATATACTTGTAATGGGCGGACGATTCTGTTTGGTATTTGCAACATTCAAATTCAGCTCCAGCGTTAATCTATCGTCTATAAATTTTTGCGTAACATTAAATCTACCGGAATATCTTTTAAGTTCGTTTTCTTTAATGATGCCTTCCTGATCCTGGGCTCCCAGTGAGGCAAAATAGGTTAGTTTATTTGCGCCACCACTTAGGTTTAGATTATAATTTTTGGTTATAGCTGTTCTTGTAATTTCTTTCTGCCAGTCTGTATTAGCTCCTTTATCATCCAATACACCACCTGCTTTTGGAACTTCTACACGAAATTCATCTGCAGTTAAAACGGGTAATGCTCTTGCTAAAGTTGAAAAGCCTAAACTTGTTGATACGCTTAAAGTGGATATGCCTGCCTTACCCCTCTTGGTGGTAATAATTATCACCCCGTTTGCGCCACGGGAACCGTAAATAGCAGTAGCGGAGGCATCTTTCAATACATCAATAGATTCTATATCCTGCGGATTAATAAAATTTAAAGGGTCTCCACCACCTGTACTGGAATTATCCAATGGCAATCCGTCTACAACATAAAGAGGTGTGCTGCCTGTTCTCACCCCACCTGGCCCTCTGATTGTAATACCGGTAACAGCGCCAGGTTCACCACTGGCCGAAGTTACATTTACACCTGCAACCTTACCTTGAAGAAGTTGTTGTGGAGAATTGATAATTCCTTTATTAAACGATTCACTCTTTAATGATTTTACAGCACCTGTAACATCTTTTTTATTTTGAGTACCATAACCAACTACAACTACCTGGCTTAATTCACCAGTACCGGATTGTAATGCTATATCAAAATTGCTACTACTGCCCACACGGATCTCCTGCAGTTGGTAGCCAACATAACTCACCACAAGTGTGCTGTTATTATCAGGAACTAATATAGTAAAAGCTCCATCCGAATTTGAAGTTGTACTTGTCCTTTTGCCTTTTACCGTAATAGTAGCTCCCGGTAAAACGTTTCCTGAAGCATCCTTAACCGAACCACTCACGGAACGTTGGGCAAATGCATCTGATGAGGAAAAACAAATGCAGGTAAGTAGGGCAAAGAATAATTTTAAACAACGTTTGGAAAAATAGATTTTACGCATGAAAGTAGTTTAGTTTTGGTTATAAAATTAGGCGGAAAGAAATCAGCCTAGCATATCAAATCGTTATCTGTAAATAGATACTGTTATCAGTACAGAAAGATAAACATTTTTTGATGTAATAATTTTTTTTGTATGAAAATTTTAAGAAGGAATCTTCTTAAGTTTGACTTTCAAAATTCAATCGTTATGTCCCACTGCCGTCCTGTTCAGCACTACACCTAAGAGTAGAGACACGACTCAGGATAAATTGGAAGCTTTATTCAAATTGGAAGTTATACAGATAGTTAGTTGTTATAATTGATTTAATGAATTTCAGCGTGTTCATATTATTGAGTTGAAACAATTGTCCATCCATTTGCCACTGCTCTTTGTGTACCATCAGAAGGCCTGTTTTTCACAGCCCACGAAGCGCCTTCTTTTACAACAAGTGTAGTAGATCCCCCTCCATCCAAGTTGATGGCATCTTTAACTCCTAATGCAAAAAACATATCCGATAACTGGCTGAAAGAAATACCGTTTGAATAGGAAGCAGATCTTCCATCAACCAAAATAAAATAAACCACATTAGCAGCAGTTACGCCAACTGTAGTCCGTGGTTCAATAGATACATCACCCTGAGTAACTTTTTGAGAATTTTTGATCAGGTAATGAAACCCGCCTATCGCCTGTCTTATTTTTGTGGTATCCACTGTTCTGTCTTTACTTACAATAGCCGCTCTATTCTGATCATCAATTGACATGAAAGTACATAAGGTGCAATACTGCGATTTAATAGGTATTCCGTTTTTATAAATTGCACTTGAGGGAACACCTGTAGTAAGGTTAAAGTAATCACCGTTAACAGCAGCTAGAACACGATTGCCTGCTGTATCCTGTGTCCTGGCAATATCCGACATGGTTTGCCTTGCAAAAGCCGTACTATTATTTGGCGTACCAGCTTTCAATCGAAGGGTAGGATTATTTAAATCAACTTCAAGAATAAAAACTTTCATTGGTTGGCTTGATGTGTTCAGGTATGTTATAACAGTTTGAGAAAGACCCTTTGAAATTTGAATTAGCGTATCGGATTGCAGGGTGTTTATTAAGTTGGTTTGATCGGAAATTTTTTTGGTGAGAGGGGTTAATACTTTCACTACAACTGGTGGCTGAACGACAGGTGGAGGAACAACAGGTGGAGGAGTTGTAGATTTTTTACATCCCTGCCCAGTTAATAAAATCGTTATAAAAATTATGGCAAAGCCACTGTGCATATTTTTTAACATGCTTAAAATTTTAGAAGAGAACATAATTAAAGTATGCGGTTAAGATAAATAAACAAATTGTAAAACCCATTAATCATTTACACAAGTATTATCATCTTGTGTACAACTCATGCAACTTTTCCTAAGATTTGTATTATTAAATAAAAATATTAGGAATAGCTTTCATAAATATTATAGAATAAGTGACTTTAAAAAAGTTGCGGTTCTATTTTTGATTTCGCTAAGATATAGTAATTCTCCAAAATGCTTAACCAGGAAAAAAATATTTCCGCCTTTTTTGGTATCCTCCTTTCAACCTGAAACATTTACAAAAAATAAAGACCTTGCAGATGTTGTGTGATGTGCTGATGGTTTGCAGCCTGGCATCACCAACATCAGTAATAACCCATACTAACAAATTTCTACCATCTAAAAATATTCATACGATGTTAATTACTTTTGGCGGAATGGGCTTGGCGACAGACAGTAAGACAACTGTCAAACTAACAATTATAAAAGCTAAATAGCATGACCAGATTTAAAATCATTCCCTCCTATATATTTATCGGGCTAAGTGCATTGCACACCATCGTCGGATTTGTCACTCATGATTCGCTAACGGAAAATGCATTATGGTTTTTTAGTGCCGGTATGGCTTTATTCTATGTGGGTGCTATTAACCTCATTCAGATAAAGTATCCATCGGAATCATTAATTAGAAGACTTACAATACTTTCTAATTTGATCATGACTTTTTTTGTTTTGGCATTTGGTGCCTATACCTTCCAAAGAAACGTTGGTAATCTCATGGCTTGGTTGCTCATAGTAAACGCTTTGGCTGCACTGGTTATCAGTGCCGGCAAGAGAACTTGAGTATAGCCAAATAGAAACTAACTCATGTTAAATATTATGAAAAGAACGTTTTACCTTAGTACGGCTGTATTAATATTCTCTTCCCCGGCCGTGTCTCCCTAAAAACATTGCATACAGCGGACACGGCTGAGCAAAGACATAGAATTGCAATAGTCGCCTTGTCCTGCTTAGCACAAAACCAAAGAGTAGAGACACGGCTGAGGAAAAAAAAGAATTAGCAAAAGGTAAAGCAAATACAAAAGGTTAATTTTATTCTATTTTATTACAACCAATAAAAATACTATTGCTAAAATTTAAAAAAATCTTTTTTATATCAGTGCCAGTAATGATACAAAAGAAAATTTCTTTTTTTTAATATTTTAAATAAGTACATCATGCAAATTCATAAAACCTCAATAAAAACACTTGTCTTTTTACTAGCAATAGCATATACATGTGAAACTGTATACGCACAGAAAAAGACCAGGGTTAATGAGAAAGTTCAAAACTTGTCCTTTAAGCGTATTGATACAACCGCTATGGAGCGGATCATGGACATGAAAGGAAAGGCTAACAATGGAGAATATAAAATAACTATTCCCCAAAACGATTTAAGTGTAATGGTTGATGAATTTAAAATAATTCCTGCAATGGGATTAGGTACGTGGGTTGCTTTTACTCCCGCAAAAAACGGAGCGATGGTAATGGGAGATATTATCGTTACAGAAACCGATTTAAAACCAGTTCAGCAAGAAGTAATAAAGCAAGGATTAACTATTACCGCTATTCATAACCATTTCCTGCGTAATCATCCCAATGTGATGTATATGCACATTGGAGGTTCGGGCAATACAGAAATGATGGCCCAAAAAGCAAAAGCCGTATTAGATAAAGTAAAAGAGTTAAGAGGGGGCGATCCTTCCAAGGGAACTGCTTCCAACGAATCAGTACAGAATACTTTGGATACAAAAAGATTGGATGAAATTATTGGTTACAAAGCTGAAATGAGTAAAGGTGTTTATAAATATACGATCGGAAGGCCTGATGTAAATCTTCGGGAGCATGGAGTGCCCGTTACTAACTTTTTGGGCTTTAATACCTGGGCTGCTTTCCAGGGCACGCCTGATAAAGCAGCAGTAGCCGGAGACTTTACTATGTTGGAAGATGAAGTAGCTCCTGTTATTAAAGCCCTTATTGAAAATGGCATTGAAGTAGTGGCGCTGCATAACCACATGGTACATGAGAAACCC
Source organism: Chitinophagaceae bacterium (assembly GCA_037721545.1). Classification (GTDB taxonomy): domain Bacteria; phylum Bacteroidota; class Bacteroidia; order Chitinophagales; family Chitinophagaceae; genus Ginsengibacter. The sequence continues at coordinate 4,001 of JBBJOK010000059.1, read as the reverse complement.
CGCATTTTTTTCCTGCATTATTGGGGTATTGGAAGTGCACAGCAACTTGCAAAAGGACTAAGAGCTGCTTTAGACCAAACAGGTAACAAGAAAGCGAAGAAGACGAATATGAGTATGCATTAAATGGTTAATGATAGAATATTAATTAAAAATACCGTTATGAGAATCAACACCTTTCAGATCTATTTGTTGACCAGGTAAACGGAACATTTTAATACTGTCTGACATGATTTGCATGTAAAGATCAACATTATGTGCATTGTAAGCCAGCGCCTGCTTTTCAAATAATTCCACCGCCCTTAATTCCACTGAATTTACTTTCGGTTATTTCCTCAATTTACTTAAACTTGAGCCGTAAACTCTGTTATTTGTTATATTGCACACAGTTTACCTGGCAGTATTTTGTAAGAACTTTTAACCCTTAAAATATAATTTATGACACTTTGGATTATTCTTGGCGTGGCCGCCTTGCTGGTTATTTGGTTTATTGCCATGTACAATGGCTTTATAAAAGCAAGATTAAAAGTTGATAACAGCTGGAGTGATATTCGTGTTTTTTTAAAGAAACGATTTGATCTCATTCCTAATTTAGTTAATACTGTAAAAGGGTATGCATCACATGAAAGCCAAACACTTGAAAAAGTAGTGCAGGCACGAAATGCAGCTGCAGCGGTTGCTCCGGGTGACGTGCAGGGTGCAGCGGAAGCAAACCAGGTTTTGGGCGGGGCGCTAAGAGGATTATTTGCCTTAGCAGAAAGTTATCCAGACCTTAAAGCCAATCAAAATTTTCTTGAGTTGCAGGCTGCATTGCAGTCCATTGAAAACGATCTTGGAAATGCACGCCGCTATTATAATGCTACCGTAAGAGATTACAATACTTCCATTCAACAATTTCCCGGTGTGTTAGTTGCCAATGCAACAGGTTTTAAGGCACGGGAGTTTTATGAGTTGGAAAATCAAAGTGAAGCGCAAAATGTAGAAGTAAAGTTTTAATTCATTTTTAGATGAAGAAGCTTTTTGCGATCATCATTATTTCGTTTTATATTATTGGCAGAACTACTGCACAGGAATATTTTACCATCAGCAATTATACTATTAATGTAAAAGTTAATAAAAATGCTTCGCTGGATATTGCTGAGAAAATTAATGTCCATTTCACTGAACAACGGCATGGCATTATCAGAAAGATTCCCTATAAGTATAAATTGCAACCAATACCGGGAGGTGCACAACAGGCAGAGCGGCAAATGCAATCAGGTGGCTACTCCCGTACAATAATTGAAGATATAAAGGTGCAGGGTTTTAAGTATGAAGTGAGCACTTCGGGAGATTATAAATTAATAAAAATTGGCTCGGCTGATAAATACGTAAATGGCGATCAGCAATATATTATCACATACAGGGTTTTAAATGCAATTAATTTCTTTAAAGATCATGCTGAAATCTATTTTAATCTTGTTGGCGATCAATGGGCCACCACTATCGCTAATGTAAATTTTACGGTTGAATTACCAGAACCAATCACCGATACCTCAAATTATTTTGTCGCAACCGGTTCAACAGGATCAAAAGAAAATAAAACACAAACCAAATGGAATGACAGCAAAATATTTTCCGGCAATACCATTCAACCATTGAATGCCAACGAGGGTGTAACTGTGGGTATTCGTTTGCCAAATAATTATTTAACCCAACCCGATTATAGGTTTAATGGGATTTACTGGTTGCTGTTGCCGGTTTTAGTTTTTGCAGGAATGTTTTATATATGGAAAAGATGGGGCAAAGATGATGAGCTAACTGTTCAGACTGAATTTTATCCGCCCGATAATATTAGCCCCGCTATTTCGGGTTATATCATTGATGGCAAACTGGACAGGAGAGATCTAACCGCATTAGTTCCTTATTGGGGTGCCGCTGGTTGTTTAAAAATAAATGAAACAGAAGAAAAACATTTGCTGGGTCTTTATAAAACCAGGGAATATGAATTTGTAAAACTAAAAGATCTCAATGCCGATACACCGGAGTTTGAAAAAACATTTTTTAACGGAATATTTAAATCCGGTGATACTATTAAACTGAGCGACCTTAAAGATGTATTATACATTTCTATGAATAAGGCCAAGGAAGAGCTATTGTCAGAAATTAATCGCAATGATTATTATGTAAAATATTCCAGGGGCATGGCCACTTATTTTACATTTATGGGAATTGCAGTTTTCATATTTGGCATTCTGGAATTAGTTACCAGGTGGTATGAAAACAAATGGATAGGCATTGCTTTAATAACAAGCGGTTTCTGCATTTTTTTATTTGGCTTACTGATGTCGAAAAAAACGGTAAAAGGAAACGGGGTATGCCAGAAACTGATGGGGTTTAAAGAATTTATTAGATCAGTTGAAAAAGATCGTTTACAGGAATTTCTAAAACAGGATCAGAATTATTTTGACAAGGTGCTTCCTTATGCAATTGTTTTTAATGTAGCTGATAAATGGAAGGATAAATTTAAAGGGCTTGATATTCCGCCACCAACCTGGTATTCGGGGGCTTATTCTGGAAATACTTTTAGTACACACATGTTTATGAACAACCTGGATAATTCTATGCGATCAATGTCAAGTACTTTTTATAGTGCACCCAGCAGCAGTGGTAGCAGTGGAGGTAGCTTTGGTGGCGGCGGAGGATCTTCAGGAGGAGGATTTGGAGGGGGAGGAGGAAGCAGTTGGTAATTTTAGCTCTTGTTGATCTCCGCTACATTGGCGGCGGATTTGGAAGAAAGGTTAAAATAAAATTTTTTGGTTACCGACATTTGTATTTCATAGTCCCGAAACTTCGGGATTGTGTAACCCGATAGCTATCGGGTCACTTATACGGTAAACCTGGGAGCATCTTTAATTATGTTATACTGAATATCGGATTGTCCTAACGACAATACAAAATGTATAATGCTAACTAATTGATTTTTAATCTTGATAATATTTTTTATATTGCATGTAGTAACGCCAATCGATGCGTTGTGCGTCATACAATTGAACTTCATAAACCTTGACAGAATTAATGGAAGCAAGACCTAAAATAAAAATTATCTTAACTCAATTTGACAAACTGATAGAAATCAGTGGAATTATTTTGCTTCTCATTATATGGACACTCACAACCTTCAACTATTTCCAGTCGCCTGACACGGTTCCTATTCATTTCAATTTATCTGGACAGCCAGATGGTTATGGAAGTAAAGCGACACTGTTATTTATACCAATCATTCCCACAATAATTTATTTGGGTTTGACACAACTGAACAAATATCCTCACATTTATAATTACATGACTAAAATAACAGAGGAAAATGCAAAGAGACAATATACAATTGCAACAAGGATGATTAGAATTCTTAAGTTTTCAATTGTGCTAATTTTTACCATTGACATTTTATCTACGTTATTAATGACATTAGGAAAATTTAGTGGACTTGGTGCATGGTACCTTCCTTTGACAATATTAATTCTTATACTGTCCCAGCGGGGTTTTCATTTCCATAAAATGTAATCCATAATTGATAATTTGCGAAATGAAACCCCGATGTTTGCTGAGCATTTAAATTTGAGAAACAGCCTTTAAAATAATTTATAGTGCTTGCTGCCTCGGGGTTTCACGGGTAATATATTTAACTGTAACCAAATGCTTACTGTCCCAGCGGGGTTTTCATTTCCATAAAATGTAATCCATAATTGATAATTTGCGAAATGAAACCCCGATGTTTGCTGAGCATTTAAATTTGAGAAACAGCCTTTAAAATAATTTATAGTGCTTGCTGCCTCGGGGTTTCACGGGTAATATATTTAACTGTAACCAAATGCTGTGAAAACCCCGAGGAGACTTAATGTTGGTAAACTTTTATGAAACCATCCAAATCGCAACATTATCTACTTTCTTTTATCTCTTTCTCAGTTCACTTAATTTTATTGTATGTTCCAGCTTAACCTTATCATCCAATCCTACCGTTT
>JBBJOK010000373.1:0-3116 GCA_037721545.1 Chitinophagaceae bacterium | reverse complement strand
GGTTAGTAACTAATTTTTTTTCGATTTGATTTTATTTCCCCTTTCTTCTTTTTAGTATCAATTCTTTTTTGTTTGGCAGCTTTAGTTGGTTTGGTAGGTTTTCTTTTTTTTGGCTTAATTAATGCCTGGTTAATTAATGTATTTATTTTTTTTATTACCTGTTCTTTATTGCCTAATTGTGATCGTTCGGTTTGGCTTTTTACCAATAAAAATCCTTCATCAGTAATTTTATTTGCAAGTTTTATTATAATTACTTCTTTTTCCTCTGCGGAAAATAAATTGGAAGCCTGTACATTAAAATAACCTTCTACCATAGTTTCAACCTTGTTTACATTTTGTCCCCCACTGCCACCGCTTCTGGCTGTTTTAAATTTTAATTCTTTTAAAACATTTATCATCTTTTAAAGTTAATTAAGTATTTAATGAAACCCGTATTAACAATATTATTTCCGTAATTTTATTAACACAAAAAGTTTTTGCATTTTTGCGTAAAGTAATGGTGATATAATGAAGAACAGGATATATACTTCCTTGATGGAAAAAAAGCGGCATGGCAAAAAATCTTTTGCTGTTTTAGTGGATCCGGATAAGGTGAATGATAAGAAAATGCAGCGTTTGGTAGACCTGGCGACAACTGCAAAAGTTGATTATTTTTTAGTAGGAGGGAGCTTGGTTATTTCTAACTACTTAGATGATTGTGTGCAATATATTAAGAGATCTTGCGATATCCCTGTTGTACTTTTCCCCGGAAGCCCTTCGCAGTTATCAAAATACGCTGATGCTTTATTATACCTGTCATTGATAAGCGGCCGTAATCCGGAATTATTGATTGGCCAGCATGTTATAAGCGCCCCGGTAGTAAAAAACAGCGGGCTGGAAATAATGAGTACAGGGTATATCGTTATAGATGGAGGAGCACCAACAACAGTTTCTTATATATCGGGTGCCGCTCCATTACCTTCCGATAAAGATGATATTGCTATGTGTACCGCAATGGCTGGTGAAATGCTGGGGATGAAACTAATTTATATGGATAGCGGCAGCGGCGCTAAAAGGCCTATTACTGAAAGCATGATTGAAAAAGTTTCTCAATCTATTTCAGTTCCTCTAATTATTGGAGGAGGGATCACAGACCCTGAAAAAGCTTACTTGAATTGTAAATCGGGTGCTGATGTTATAGTTGTTGGTAATGCTATAGAAAAAGATGAAACCCTGATTGCAGAAATGGCAGCAGCGGTACATTCTATTCCGGTAAAGGTTTAACTCCCTTTTTGATCAGTAAAATACAAATCATTGCTTAAAAATCCCTCTAATCCTAAATCTTCATTTAAGTTTTCCCAGTGTATCCATTTTCCATTATCCCATAATTCGTATTTGTTAAGCTCATCCTGGGTAGCGTTAAATAATTTAGGGAATTTATTTAGATCATCCTGTAAAGATGAACCATTGCTCAGATGCAATACAATTATTCCATTTTTAAAATAAATGTTTGTGATTGATAAAGACATAATTTTTTTAATCATTTTTTAAAGAATTCATTCCAGCGTTTTATAATTATTTCTCTATTCTCTTCAATTATGCTTTCTGCTAATGAAATATCTTTTTTCTTAATTCCATTATTTTCTAAAAGCTTTGCCGGATCAATTTCAAATTTTGCAGTTCCATCAGCATTTTTTACATGAATATGGATTGGAAGATGATCATTACTAAAAAAGAAAAATCTCATACCAAAAAACCTAAATAATTCCGGCATTTTACAAAGCTAAAAAAATCAAGTCGTATTTAAAATATTGCAAAGGCCTATTTTTTTTCGATAGTAACTCTAGTAGGTGTATCCTTTCCATTTACTATTGTTTGTGAACTAAGCGCTATTGCTTTAATTATTTCCGCCATATTATTCATATCCAGCGTTCCTATTTCATCACTTTGCTTATGATAATTAGGTTCATTATTAGGAACTTCCTCCATTTTTGCAGTAGATATTGTGTGTGCAGGAACACCCAATGCAGCTAGCGTTGCATTATCTGATCTATAAAATAAATTTTGTTTCGGATAGGGATCCGGTTCAAAACGAAATTTAGAATTGACAAGGTTAGACTGTAATATTTTCCCGAAGTCCGATCGTTCATATCCGGTAATAAATGCTGAATTAGTACCCCATTTACTTTCTGTACCTATCATTTCGATATTGAACATCGCTACCGTTTTATCAGCTATTAATTGCTTTGAGAAATATTGAGAGCCAAAACCGCCCACTTCCTCTGCAGTAAATGCCACAAATATCATTGTTCGCTCGTTATTTTTTAACTGGCTATAATATTTTGAAAGCATGATAACTGCGGTAGTACCGGCGGCATCATCATTGGCACCATTGTAAATTGAATCACCTTTTGCATCAGGCTTGCCAATGCCTAAATGATCATAATGCGCCGAGAATATAACGTACTCATCTTTTTTAGAGGTGCCGGGTAGAATACCTAGAACATTCGCCAATTTCAATTCCTTTATTTCGTGTTTTATGGTAAGATTGTATTTTTTAGGATCAAGAGAAGACAATATAAAAACCACGCTATTATTTTTTTTATGTGATTCTCTTTTAAATCTTTTAAGACGATTGAATGCAGTAGCATTTTCCGGGTTAACAATCAATAAATAATTTTTCTCGCTCTCAATATATTGCAGAGCAGTTCTGATAAAATTAGAATCTGCTGGTATAAATATTTTTTCATACCCCGATGTATCATTCAGGTTAAGATCGGCCTGGGTTGTAAAAGCGATAATATTTTTAGTTTCCAAAACCTGATCGTCAAAAACTCCTTCAGCAGAAATAAATCTTGCTCTCATCATTGTAAATTCCTGGCGATAATTATTCAATCCCATAAAATATTGCAAACCATTACTCTTAAACTCTGAAGCAATAAAATCTGCTGCTCTATCAATAGCAGGTGTAAAAGCCCTTCTCCCTTCCATACTATCCGAAGAAAGTATTTTTTCAATTCTTTCTACCTCCTGTACAGTAATGATTTTATCAATTGATTGTGCAGAAGCAAATTGTATTGTGAATGTTACAAAAAGTAAAACAAAAGTTTTTTTCATGATTTAATTATCAATTATCA
>JBBJOK010000372.1:1811-3124 GCA_037721545.1 Chitinophagaceae bacterium | reverse complement strand
TTATAATGTAATTATTTATGAGAGCTAAACAATGTTTTTTTATTGTACTTTATATTGTCTTTTCTTCAATTTATGTAAATGCGCAGAAACCTGGAGTAAAAACTACTTTCAAGGTAGATTATGAAAAATTTACACTCCCCAATGGTTTGGAAGTAATTTTTCATATTGACCGTTCTGACCCGGTTGTTGCTGTGTCACTTACTGCGCATGTGGGCTCTGCCCGTGAAAAAGTTGGGCGCACTGGTTTTGCTCACCTTTTTGAACATCTTTTGTTTCTTGAATCTGAAAATCTTGGTAAGGGCGGGCTTGATAAAATGACTGCCCGAATTGGTGGTTCAGGAGCAAATGGTTCAACCAGCAGAGATCGTACAAATTACCTGCAGACGGTGCCTAAAGATGCACTTGAAAAAATGCTATGGGCTGAGGCCGACAAACTTGGCTGGTTTATTAATACAGTAACCGATCCTGTTCTTGCAAAAGAAAAACAAGTTGTAAAAAATGAGAAAAGACAAAGTGTTGACAATAACCCATATGGACATACCTCTTATGTAATTGATAAACATCTATATCCCGAAGACCATCCATATAACTGGCAGGTTATCGGTTCACTGGAAGATTTACAAAATGCAACGCTGCCCGACGTGAAAGAATTTTTCAGGCAATGGTATGTTCCAAATAATGTAACCCTTGTAGTGGCAGGAGATTTTGATAAAGTACAGGCGAAGAAATGGGTGCTGAAATATTTTAGTGAAATAAAAAAAGGCGAAGCGATTAAACCGCTTCTGAAAAAGCCGGGGATGGTTAAAGAAACGATCAAGCTATATCATGAAGATAATTTTGCAAGGTTGCCCGAACTCACTATGGCTTGGGTAACAGTAGAGGAATACCATCCGGACTCTTATCCACTTGAAGTTTTATCCCAATATCTTTCAAAAGGGAAAAAAGCACCTTTCTATCAGGTTTTAGTTGAGAATAAAAAGCTTTCTTCCGGGGTAAATATGTACAATTCAACATCTGAACTGGCGGGGCAAATGCAATTATCCGTTCGGGCTTTTGCTGATAAGGATCTTGATGAAGTGGCAATAGCTATCGACGAGGCTTTTGCTAAATTTGAGAAAGAAGGTATTTCAGATAAAGATTTAAGCCGCATAAAAGCAGGACTGGAAACACAATTTTATAATTCTCTATCAAGCGTTTTGGGTAAAGGGGCCCAACTTGCTCAATACAATATTTTTGCCCGCAATCCTGGGTTTATTGAACAGGATATAAAAAATATTCTTGCTGTTACACCTGCAGATGTAAAACGTGTTTAT
>JBBJOK010000372.1:0-1711 GCA_037721545.1 Chitinophagaceae bacterium | reverse complement strand
ACAGGATATAAAAAATATTCTTGCTGTTACACCTGCAGATGTAAAACGTGTTTATCATAAATACATAAGAAATAAAAATTATGTGGCAACCAGTTTTGTACCTAAAGGTAAATTAACATTGGCGCTCGAAAGCTCAAAGCTGGCTGATGTAGTGGAAGAAAAAATAGTTCAGGGAGCTGAAGAAACTATTGACGCGACAGCAAACCCAACTTACCAACGTACATCTTCAGGCTTTGACCGAAGTAAAGAGCCACCGTATGGAACATCCCCTGAAGTTAAAGTACCTGTTATCTGGACACACAAGATTTCAAATGGCTTACAAGCTTTCGGTATTGAAAATACTGAAGTACCGCTGGTGCAGATTGAAATGAATATAGATGGAGGCCTCCTTTTGGAAGATAGTAATAAAGTTGGTGTTTCTAATTTGATGGCACGTATGATGACGCAGGGAACTGTAAGAAAAACACCGCAGCAACTTGAAGAAGCCATACAACAATTAGGTGCTACAATAAATGTTTCTGCCGGAATAGAGGACATACAGATCAGGGTAAATACACTGGCAAGAAATTACCCGGCTACACTTGCTCTACTGGAAGAAATACTTTTAGAACCAAGATGGGATACAAAAGAATTTGATTTGATTAGGCAAAGTACAATAAGCCAGATTCGTCAGCAGGAAGCAAATCCAAATGCTATAGCCCAAAATAATTACAATTTCCTGATCTATGGAAAAGACAATATACGCTCACGAAATATTTTAGGAACGATTGCATCTGTCAATTCCATTACGCTGGATGATGTAAAGGAATTTTACAATAAAAGCATTTCGCCTTCTGTTGCCCGTATGCATGTGGTTGGGGCTTTAGGAAAAACAGCAATTGCAAATTCTTTGAGCAGATTGGAGAAGAATTGGCAAAGTAAACCCGTCTTTATACCAGTATATAAAACATCGCAGGCACCTGTAAAATCAAAAATATATTTTTATGATGTGCCGGATGCGAAACAGTCTGTGATACGTTTTGGTTATCCGGCTTTAGCAGCAACGGACAGGGATTACTATCCGGTAACTGTTATGAATTATATTCTGGGTGGTGGTGGTTTTGCCTCTCAGCTTACTCAGCAATTGCGGGAAGGTAAAGGATACACGTACGGTATTACCTCCAATTTTTCCGGCACCAATAGCCCCGGAGCTTTTACAATTGGGAGTAGCGTAAGAACCAATGTAACTTTAGAATCGGCACAATTAATTAAAAATATTTTGCAGGATTATTCAAAAAATTTCTCAGAACAAGACCTGGTAACTACCAAAAGTTTTCTGATTAAAAGCAATGCCAGGGCTTTTGAAACTGCGGGAGCTAAATTAAACATGCTGCAAAACATTAGTAAGTATGGTTGGAAGTATGATTATGTTAAAGACAGGGAAAACATTGTAAAGGGAATGACGGTGGTGCAAGTAAGAGACCTTGCCAAAAAATACCTTGATGCTGATAAAATGATCTGGCTTGTTGTGGGAGATGCAAAATCTCAATTGCCAAGATTAAAGGAGCTGGGATTTGGAGAACCTGAAATTCTGCAGTAGGTTTTCCGATTGCATATTATTACAATACATTTTTAGGTAAATTTTGTTCACCTTCATTATAATGTTCATGTATATCTACGGGTTTGTTATTCCTGTGCATCCGCATCTGAAAAATACTTACCAGCATAGAAA
>JBBJOK010000058.1:8163-12539 GCA_037721545.1 Chitinophagaceae bacterium | reverse complement strand
ATAGGTAAACCCATGCGGTTAGCAGTGGCATCAATAATTCTTTTATTAGCCTGGTGGGGAACTAACCATGCAATGTCATCGCCTGATAATTTATTTCTTTGTAACAACTCATATGCAACGTCAGCCATACCTTTTACAGCAAACTTAAAAACCTGCGGGCCTTCCTGGTATATATAATGATCCTTTGCCATTACTGTTTCAATAGTGGCGGGCTTTCTGGAACCTCCGCCTTTCATATGCAAATAGGGTTCTCCGCTTCCATCTGTTTTTAATAAACTATCTAAAACTCCATATCCCTCATTGTTGGGTTCTAATAAAATAGCTGCAGCGGCATCGCCAAAAAGAACACAGGTTGTGCGATCACTATAATCCGTTATGGCACTCATTTTATCTGTGCCTACTACTACTACTTTTTTGTACCGGCCGCTTTCAATAAATGCAGTGCCCGTAGTTACCCCAAATAAAAAACCTGAACAAGCAGCGCCAAGGTCGAACCCGAAACAATTTACAGCACCTATTTTATGGGCTATGATGTTGGCTGATGCAGGAAAAAGCATGTCAGCTGTAACCGTGCAGCAAATAATAACATCAATTTCTGAAGGGTCAATCCCTCTCTTTTTGCACAATTCCAAAACAGCAGGAGCTCCCATGTCGGATACACCCTTATTTTCCCCTTTTAAAATTCTTCTTTCTTCAACGCCGGTTCTGCTTTTTATCCATTCATCGTTTGTATCTACCATTGTTTCCAGTTCCGCATTAGTAAGGCGATATTCAGGAAGATATGCCCCAACGGCGGTTATGGCTGCAGTAATTTTGTGGCTCATTAACATGTTATTTTAAAATCTAAAAATACAACATAACTCGTATTTGATTTGCGTGGTATAAACAATTCATAATATTGAGTTTCAACCAAGTGAATTACTTATTTTTGATATTGACTCCAAAACATGATCGCATACTTATCCGGCAAATTTTCCTATAAAAACCCTGCAGTTGTTTATTTAGATGTTAATGGAATCGGGTATGAAGTTAATATTAGCTTAAACACATGGTCGGAGATCCAAAACCTTTCAGAAGGCAAATTATTTACTTATCTTCAGGTAAAGGAAGATTCTCACACGCTGTATGGCTTTTTTGATATTCTCGAGAAGGAAATGTTTGTAATGCTGATAGGGGTTTCCGGTGTTGGTGCAGCAACTGCAAGGATGATGTTGTCTTCTATGAAACCGGATGAAATCAGTAAGGCGATATTGCTGAATAATGCAAAATTACTTGAGAGTGTAAAAGGGATTGGAAGAAAGACTGCTGAGAGATTGGTTTTAGAGTTAAGAGATAAAGTAAATAAACAATCTTTTGAACCAGGTATGTCATCTGTAAAAGGCAATATTTTAGAGCAGGATGCGTTAAATGCCTTAATAGCGCTAGGTATATCAAAACCCATGGCTGAACAATCAATTAATAAGATTTTACGATCGGAACCATCCATTATACACTTAGAAGACTTAATTAAAAAAGCATTAAAAGCCATTTGAATACACCGCTACCCTAATTAATTTGATGGATGTTGCTTAAAAGAAAACTGAATCCAAAACTGATTGGCTTAGGTTTGTTATTTTTTATTCTTCCAACTTTTTTGCAAACAGTATTTGCTCAGGATAGCACGTCCATCAAAAAAGATACTGTTCCGCTACCTGGTACTACACTTCGATATCCTATCCAAGACAGGCGTGGAGATTTTATATCAACAGACAAAAGAACCTTCGATCTTAATCAGCCCTCCAATATACAAGATTCAATTGCTTATGACCCGGTATCTAAAAAATACTATGTATATGAAAAAATCGGAAGCAAATATTATAGAACACCTACATGGTACACTTTTGAGGAGTTCATGAGGTTACAGAGCAAAAAAGATGAAAGAGAATATTTTCAAAAACGTGCTAACACTTTAAGTTTATTAAACAGGCGGCTGGTTAAACCTAAGCTCAGTATTTATGATAATCTTTTCAACCGTTTATTTGGTAATGGAAAGATAGACATACAACCTCAGGGCAATGTTGATATTACTGCAGGATACCAGGGGCAAAATATTAAAAATCCAACTTTACCGGAAAGAGCAAGAAAAAACGGCGGTTTTGATTTTGATATGGCTGCTCAATTAAATGTAATTGCCAACATAGGAAATAAATTAAGATTCCCAATCAGCTATAATACATTAGCTAATCTTGATTTTACTAATCAATTAAAATTAGATTACACCGGTACCGATGATGAAATAATAAAACGCATAGAAGCTGGAAATGTATCTTTTGCTTCAAGAAGCACTTTGATACCGGGAGCACAATCTTTATTTGGCTTAAAAACACAATTACAATTTGGTAAATTATATGTAACCGCACTGTTAGCCAATCAAAAATCACAACGCCAGTCAGTTAATTTACAAGGTGGTGCCGCTGCACAACAGTTTGAAATTAAGGCAGATGAATATGAAGAGAACCGGCACTTTTTATTAGGGCAATATTTCAGAAATAATTACAATAAAGCCATGAGTAATTTGCCGGCTGTAACCACACCCGTGCAAATTTTAAGAATGGAAGTATGGGTAACCAATAAAAACGGAACTACAACAGATGCAAGAGAAATTGTTGGGTTAATGGATCTCGCTGAAACAAGTCCATTCAGGCCTTTTACTGTTTTTGGAACATTGCCTTCCAACAACGCCAATTCAGAATACAGTACAATAGTAAATAACCCTAACAGCAGAAACCCTGCTTTAATTACAAGCCAGCTGCTTTCTTTAGGTTTAAGCCCGGTACAGGATTTTGAAAAAACTTTTGCAAGAAAATTAGATTCCAGCCAATTTTTTTATAATAATAGAATTGGTTTTTTATCTCTTAATCAGCCTTTGCAGCCTGATGAAGTTTTAGCAGTTGCTTATCAATACACTTTCAATGGAAAAGTTTTTCAGGTCGGGGAATTTTCGCAAGATCTTCCACCAGATACAACATCCGGTAATCAAAAAGTATTGTTCTTAAAATTATTAAAAGCAACCTCGCAACGGCCTGCACTACCCATATGGCAACTAATGATGAAAAATGTTTACAGTGTTGGTTTTGGCACATTGGAACGACAGGATTTTAAGCTTGATGTGTTATACGAAGAACCGGGATTAGGTGCTAAGCGATATTTTCCATTTGGAAATATCAACCAGGGAACGCCTATACTTACCTTGGTAAATTTAGATAGATTAAATAATCAGAATGATCCACAACCGGATGGCGTGTTTGATTATGTAGATTATTATACAGTAATTCCTCAATACAGCAGAATTATTTTTCCTGTGTTGGAACCTTTTGGTAGAGACCTTGCAGCCAAGGTATATTCAACTCCACCCCCAACCGCAAAAGATACGCTGTACTATCCCTTGTATGATTCTATAAAAGCGGTGGCTCAACAATTCCCTAACTTAAATAGATTTCTTTTAAAAGGATCTGCAAAAACATCCTCCTCCTCTGATATCAGTATTGGGTACAACATTCCTCAGGGTTCTGTTTCAGTAACAGCCGGTGGACAGCAGCTAAAAGAAAATATTGATTATACAGTTAATTATGACCTGGGAACCATAAAAATAATTAACCAGGCGATTACTAATGCGGGTTTACCTGTGCAGGTAAATTATGAGAACAATGCCAGTTATGGATTACAGCAGAGGAACTATACGGCATTACGGTTAGATTATCTTGCAAAGAATACAGCACGTAAGCAATTAAGTTTCGGGGCAACAATGGTAAGGCTCAGCGAAAGGCCTAACTTTTCAAAAGTAGATTTTGGTGAAGACCCCATACGTAATACCATGTATGGAGTTGATATGAATTATCGTAAAGATGTCCCTCGATTGACTAAATTTTTAAACAAACTACCTTTTTATAACACAACAGCTCCGTCAGCTATAAATGCATACATTGAAGGAGCCTATCTTCAACCGGGGCATGCTCCTCAAATTGGCAAAGGTAATAAGGGCACTATTTACATTGATAATTTTGAAGGCAGTAAAAGTGATATTGATTTGAGATTTCCCCCGCTAAGTTGGGTACTTGCTTCAACGCCATTAGGTGCAACAGATAGAAATGGTAATATTCTTTTTCCTGAGGCATCTCTAAATAATAGTATTGAATATGGAAAGAACAGGGCAAAGATCGCATGGTATCAGATAGAACCTACGTTGCAGGATGTTCGTAGCTTATCTAACCCCCTAAAGGGAAACAAAACTGAACTTTCAGATCCGAGAGTGAGGTCAGTTTCACAATCAGAGATTTTTCCACAACGCACCACTAGCTTTGGTCAAAATCAATTAATAACATTTGATCTTTCTTATT
>JBBJOK010000058.1:0-8063 GCA_037721545.1 Chitinophagaceae bacterium | reverse complement strand
CAACGCACCACTAGCTTTGGTCAAAATCAATTAATAACATTTGATCTTTCTTATTATCCTACAGATCGTGGCCAATATAATTATGATGCAGCTGTAGGCAGAGTAGGAGCTAACGGTAAATTTCTTAATCCTAAAAATCGTTGGGGCGGATTGATGCGTAATATTGATCAAACAGATTTTGAAACCGCCAACATAGAGTTTATAGAATGTTGGGTGCAGGACCCTTTTATTTTAAATCCATCAAGCACAGGAGGAAAATTTTATATCAACCTTGGCAATGTATCAGAAGACGTTTTAAAAGACAGTCGCAGATTTTATGAAAATGGATTGCCAACACCAAAAGCTCCTTCACAGGTAGATACTTCTGTATGGGGACGAGTGCCACGCAATCCCATCCAGGTAACAAATGCATTTAGCAATGAAGCTAATGACAGGCAGTTTCAGGATGTTGGTTTTGATGGGTTAAATGATAGTGCAGAAATAGATAAAAGAAGAACTGATTACCTTGAATTATTAAGAACAAATTTTGGAGGTAACTCTAAAATTTATCTGGATGCATTTAACGATCCTTCAAGCGATAACTATCGTTATTATCGGGGGGCTGATCTTGATGCACAAAATGTAGGAATTCTGGGGCGTTATAAAGGGTTTAATAATCCACAAGGCAATTCTCCATTAGCTAATAATTCATCTGAGTTTTCTTCTGCAGCAACATTGTATCCAGATCAGGAAGATCTAAACAGGGATAATACATTAAATGAAACTGAAGAATATTTTCAGTACATAGTTGATCTTAAGCCAGCATCATCACCACAGATGAACATTGGTCAAAATTATATTGTAGATAAAAAACCGGTATCCGTTAAACTTGCTGACGGCTCTTCACGTACTGAAACCTGGTACCAGCTGAGGATACCCATAAATTCTTATAGCCGTAAAGTGGGAAATATCCCTGATTTTAAATCTATACGTTTTATAAGAATGTTTCTTACTGATTTTGAAGATAGTGTTGTTGTTCGCTTTGGTAAACTTGACCTGGTAAGAAATACCTGGAGGAAATTTCAATACAAACTTGATTCTACCGGATTTTATTCTCCCACATCATCAGCTGAATTCAATGTTAGTGCTGTTAATATTGAGGAGAATGATAAACGTACACCATTACCTTATCGCACACCACGGGAAATAGAAAGAGTAGAGACATTAAGTAATGAAGGTGTAAGCTTATTGCAAAACGAACAGTCCTTATCTGTTCAATTTTGTGATCTTCGCAAAGACAGTGCTAAAGCCGTTTTCCAGACATTTAGCACAAAGGACATCAGAAATTTCCGAAAATTGCAAATGTATATCCATGCAGAGAAGAAAAACATTTTAAGCAATTTAAGCAACAATGATCTTACTGCTGTTGTTCGTTTAGGAACCGATTTTGTCAGCAATTATTATGAGATAAGAATTCCATTGAAGCTTACGCCATTAGATGCAGCAAGTAAATTTAATCCAAACAGTAATGAATACAATGATACACTTTGGATATCCACCAATAGTTTAGACCTGGACTTGCAAATTCTTACTAAAATTAAAAACGCAAGAAATTTATCCAACAATCCACTCAATCAAATTTTCAGGCAGTTACAATCAAACGGGCACACTTATTCAATAATGGGTAATCCAAATCTTGGTGAAGTAAAAGGAATGTTATTGGGTGTGGAAAATACCAATAACCCCAGCGATGCATGTGGAGAAATATGGTATAATGAATTGCGCTTGTCGTCAATTGATGAACATGGCGGTTTTGCTGCATTGGGAAGAATTGATGCAAACCTTGCGGACCTGGGAACGATCTCCATTTCTGCAAATACACATAGCAATGGTTTTGGAACGTTGGAACAAAGGGTAAATGAAAGGTATAAGGAAAATTTATTTCAGTTTGACGCCGCCGCCAATCTTGAGCTTGGAAAATTATTACCGAAAAAATCAGGGCTCTCTATTCCAGTATATGCAAGCTACTCACAAACGGTAAGCACACCTGAATATGATCCCTACGATCTGGATATCAGGCTAAATGAAAAATTGAGAAATGTATCTGGCTCTAAAAAAGATTCTATACGAACTAAATCGGTGGACTTTACTTCAGTAAAAACAGTAAATTTTACTAACGTTCGTAAAAATAAAACGAATGGCAAAAAACCTAAAATACACGATATATCAAATATCGATCTTAGTTATTCTTATACAAAAACACAAGCGCATAATCCCCTGATTGAATATAATGACGTAACCAAACACAGGGCTGGTGTAGGTTATAATTTTGCTCCAACGCCAAAATATTTTGAGCCATTTAAAAAATTTGTAAAAACAAAATCACGCTGGCTTGACCTTATAAGAGATCTTAATATTAACCCCATACCTTCTCAACTAAGTTTTAGAGCTGATGTGTTCAGGCAATTTGGTGCTATAAAACCCCGGAGTGTAACCAGCGATTTTAAAAATATTAAATTTAATACTCCAGAAACTTATGATAAATACTTTACGTTCGACAGGCAGTATATCATGCGCTGGGATATTACCCGTTCGCTTAATCTTGATTATTCCGCATTGAATAATGCAAGAATAGATGAGCCATTTGGCAGATTGGATACCGAAGAAAAAAGAGATACCGTACGAAGAAATTTTTGGAAAGGCGGGAGAAATGTTGTCTTTACACAAACAGCCAATTTCTCATATAATGTTCCTACAGCAAAATTTCCATTATTAGATTGGACAACATTGCGCTTACGATATGCAGCCAACTACCGATGGATAGGCGCTTCCAGACTTGCTTATGATCTGGGAAATTTTTTAGAGAATGGCCAACAGGAAGAAGCGAATCTTCAATTAGACTTTAATAAGCTTTATAGTAAATCAAAATTTTTAAGAGCCTTCGATCAGAATACCCAGCAGCCGCAAGCTGCGCCAGATACTGCAAAAGGTAAAAGAAAAAGACCGGAAAAAATACCCGGTGAAGTTCGGGGCCCGGTAAAGTTTTTTGGAAAACTTTTAACGAGTGTAAAAACAGTAAATGCAACTTTATCGCAAACCAGTAATACAAGATTGCCGGGGTATACTGACAGTACCCAATTTGTAGGTCAGAATTTTAGAAGTATGGCCCCCGGCTTTGATTTTATTTTAGGCAAGCAGCCTGATTCTGCCTGGCTTAATAGAGCAGCAGGAAAAGGTTTAATAACAAAGAATGCAGAATTCAATGATCTGTTCAGGCAAACCTTTGATCAACGGCTGGCATTATCAGCCCAGTTAGAGCCATTTCGTGACCTTACCATTGATGTGAACCTTGATAAAACATTTAATAAAAATTATTCTGAGTTATTTAAAGACACAACAGGAACGGGAAATAATTTTGCGCATTTAAGCCCCTATGCAGGTGGTGGTTTTAATGTTAGTTACATAGCATTTAAAACATTATTCGGAGAGTTTGATCCAAACCAGGTTTCTGAAACTTTTATAAAATTTGAGGACTACAGAAGGATTCTATCTGCAAGATTAGGCAAAGCAAATCCCTATAGCCAGGCCCAAAATCCTGATGGATATTATTTGGGATATGGACGTTATGCAATTGATGTTTTAGTGCCATCTTTTATTGCAGCATATACAGGTCAGGATCCTGAAAAAGTTTCGTTAATAAGACAGGATAATCCAAGGTTAAAATCTAATCCCTTTAGAGGAATAATGCCCAAACCAAACTGGCGGGTATCGTACAACGGGCTCAGCAGAATTGCAGGCCTTGATAAAATCTTCACTAATTTTTCTTTAACTCATGCATACAATGCAACATTAGGGATGAACAGTTTTACATCTGCATTGTTTTATCAGGATGTTTCAAGATTTGGTTACCCATCTTTTATAGATACAATTTCAAGAAACTTTATTCCTTATTACCTGGTTCCGAATATTACCATACAAGAGCAGTTTGCACCGTTGATAGGCATTGATTTTAGTTTGGTAAATCAGTTTACAGGGAAGTTTGAGTATATAAAACAAAGGCAGTTAAGTATGAGCCTTATTGACTTTCAGTTAAGTGAAGTAAGGTCTACAGAATTTACCATTGGCGCAGGTTACCGCAAACGTGGTTTAAAGCTTCCATTTAAAATACCATTCTCTAAAAAGGATACTAAACAATTAGATAATGAAATTAGTTTCCGGTTTGATTTTAAGATTAGGGATAATGTAACAGCCAACAGCAGGCTGGATCAGCAAAGCGCTTTTGCTACAGCGGGAAGCAGGGAGATAACCTTTAGCCCAACAATAGATTATTACATCAGTAACAGGATTAATGTGAAACTCTATTTCGATCAGAGAAGAGTAAATCCCTATATTTCTTCAGCAGCGCCAACAGTAAATACAAGAGCGGGTATGCAGGTAAGAATTTCCCTTGCGCAGTAAAATTCTATGAACCCCGGGGGCAGGCAAAGGCTTTATGGGTTTAAAAGATTATTGAAATTTTTATAAATCCTTTTTAAAATAAATGGCATTTGCTTGTGATATTGTTGTTATCACAAGATCATTTATGCAAACATATGGTGGTAGCGAAGCAGTATAGTAAATGGTTTCAGCTATATCCATAGCAGTTAATGGAGTAAATCCTTTGTAAGTATCGTCTGCTTTTTCTTTGTCACCTTTATATCTTACCAAAGCAAATTCAGTTTCTACAGCACCGGGGTGAATAACAGTAACTTTTATTCGATGCTGTAATAGATCAATTCGCATTGTTTTACTAATGGCATCCACGGCTGCTTTTGATACACAATACACATTTCCTTTTTCATACATTTCTTTTGCGGCAACTGAACCGAGATTAATAATATGGCCACTGTTTCTTTTTTTCATAAATGGTGTAACAGCTCTGCTCACATACAATAGGCCATTCACATTAGTTTGCAGCATTGTATCCCAATCTTCAATATCAGCTTCATCAAAATAATCTCTACCTAATGCAAGGCCGGCATTATTTATCAGAATATCAATTGCTTTCCATTCTTCAGGTAAATTATTTATAGCAGAAAAAACTTCTTCTTTGTTTTGAACATCAAAAACGGTTTCAAACACTTTTACATTAAAATCTTTTTCTATGGATTTTTTTAACTCTGTTAATCGACCTGACCTTCTGCCGTTAATTATAATGCTATCGCCTGCTGCTGCAAATTTTTCAGCACATGCTTTGCCTATTCCGGATGTAGCGCCGGTTATAAATACAATTCTGTTTGTCTGCACCAAGATTTTATGGGATTAAAAGATTTAATGGAATAGTAAAATTCTTTAGATATATCGGCCTACTTACAACTTGCTACTTACAACTCACCTTATTAAGGTAACTGTTCCTTTCTGCGTAATTTTTTTACCTTGATAATCTACTCCATCTACAATCCAAACATATACATCGGAATCTTGAGGGATACCTTTATATCGCCCATCCCACCCTGTATTTTGTTCATAAACATTTTTTGCATTGGAATATATTAATACACCCCAACGGTTAAATACTTTAAAATAATCTATCTGTTTTATCCCTGCAGCTATTGGCCTAAATACATCGTTTTTACCATCCCCGTTAGGCGTAAATGCGTTAGGCACAAATATACTTGGTAACACATTGTAAACAGATACACTTATGGTATCAGCCGCAAAACAACCAGCGGTTGAACTAACGTTTACAACGTAGTCGATATTTTTATTAATCGTAGCAACAGGGTTTGCAATGGTGGGATTATTTAATCCGGTTATTGGTGACCATAAATATATCTGCCCTCCTGTAGCATTTAGCTGCAATGGTTGATTTTCGACAATGGAGGTATCTCGTGGCCCGGCATTGGCAATAATTCTTTGTACTTGAACAACTACTGTATCAAACACAGGCTTCGGACAACCAAGTGTATCACTGATACTAACTATATATCTGGTAGTTCTGTTGGGGTTGGCAATTGGGTTCGGTATGTTTGGGTTACTTAAAAAGAAAGCTGGCGACCAGGTATAAATACTTCCACCGGTGGCGTTCAACTGTATGTTATTACCAAAACATAAAACAGTATCAGGTATTGCAGTAACAACAGGGTAAGGTGAAACTTTTACTATTACCGAATCTGTAGACTGGCATTTTCCAATATTCCCAATTACAGTATAGGTTGTAGTAGCCAATGGTGTTGCAATTGGATTTCTGATTGCATCATTATCTAAACTGGCTGAAGGCATCCATTTATATTGTAATGCATCGCTTATAGCATTTAATTGAACAGCATCTCCCTGGCAAACCCCCGTATCTTTTCCGGCATTAAGGGTGACAAACTTTTTTACATCAATAAATACAGAATCCTTACCAATACAGCCAAATGCATCTGTGAAAGTTACATAGTACGTGGTTGGTACATCTGGGTTAACCAGAGGTGAAGGGCTATTTTGATTATTGATACTATTGTTTGGTGTCCATAAAGAACTCCCGGTTCCAAAAGTATTTAATTGTAAAGTATCAATTGAACAGATGAGCGTGTCGTTCGTAATAGTAAAATCAGGTTTATCATTTATGATGACGGTTTTTGTTATTGTATCGATACAGCCTTTGCTATTAGTAATTATAAGTGATACATCATAATTACCTGTAGCGTTATACCTGTAAGATGGATTTTGCGCATGTGAAGTGTCAGACAGGGTTGCTGCATCACCAAAATCCCATGACCACGAATTAATAACACCATAAACAGTTTGGGATTTATCATTAAATTGTATTGGAGCATTTTTACATTGCCCCATTGAAATAAAGTCGGGTAAAAATCCAGGGTAAACTTTTACAATTGAAGTTGTAGAATCTGTGCATTGCCCTTTTAATGATACTCTTAACTTAAGTGTAAAAATTCCGGTATCACTGTATGTATGTATGGGATTTGAAAGTGTAGAAGTGTTTTGTACTCCGCTTTTGGGATCGCCAAAATCCCAAAAGAAATCTGCACCAGCAGGGTTAGTACTTTTATTGCTAAAGGTCAAGGTAAAACCATCACAGGTTAAGTAATCAGGATCAAGTTGGGTAGATAAGGGATTGCAAGAGGCTACCTGTATATGTAACGATTTTCTTGATTCACCTATATATAGCCCGTTTCTATATTCTTTAGCCACTACAGAAAGTACATAAATTCCAATTCCCGGTGCTATACCACTTACTACTCCGGTATTTGGATTAATAGTAATGCCAGGACCCAAGGGTTGTGTAGATGAAAAGTTAGAAGAATAAGGTACAGAAGAATATGGAGGAGGATTGGCCGTAGAAGGCCCGGGTGAACCAGGGGCTGCTCCAGTAAATGCTGGAGTAAATTCATATTTGAGAACATCTCCATCTGAATCGGTAGCTGTAAAAGCAAATTCAAAAAAATTGTTGGTACAAATTACTGCAGTGTCATTCGCGATAAATTTAGGACTAGAGTTTTGGGTTGCTGTTAAACCATTGTTTGTACCCGGAATTTGGATTGTCCACGTATCGCCAACATTACTTGAATTGTTTATGTTAACTATGCCTGTTATTCTACAGCACCTTTGAGTGGAAACAGTGTACCCTCCTGCATTTGGAGATAATTCTTTTATGATTTCATAAGTTGCGTATTTATAACATATATCGGGTTTGTTAACTATACAGGGGTCGCATCCGGGGGTTGAACAATTTTGTACATTAGGGCTGGCAACAAGGGGGGCAAAAACATTTTCTATAAACTGTTTATTCCCATCAAAAAAAGTAAAATTAATTTGTTGATCAATACTACCGGTGCCCGGGGTTGTACCCACATCACATCGGAGGTAAATCATTAAAACTATTTTATATTTATTTTTAGATGGATCATTGGTACCCGGTCCTAAATATTCATAATACATCCATCCTCCTTTGGTATGATTAGCAAACGACATGAAACAATAGAGTGAGAAAATGAGAACAAAAAAAACTTTTTTCATCAGGCTATTCCCGTATTAGTATATACACCTCAAATTACGTTAAATAGCTATTGTAAGTTTGTAAAACCGTTAATTAAGGAATA
>JBBJOK010000371.1:0-3147 GCA_037721545.1 Chitinophagaceae bacterium | reverse complement strand
TATAGTTGCATAGAAACCAAATTAAGGCAGTTACAAAATTGATCGGCGATTCAACAAAAAAATCTCCACCTTTTTTTATCCATGCCTGGTTTAATCCGAGCATTATAGTTCTTGAAGATTCTGCTGCGTCGGTGATGTCATGCATAGTTGAAGCATCTAATGGATTGCAACGATCCGAACGATTCAAATCATCAAAATTGATCACATAGAATTCAGGGATGACCTTATATTTCTTTTTATTTTGAAGAAACTGGTTGTACGCTATCTTCGTCAGATCATCAAACTTATAATCATATACAAACATTGAAAACCCTTTTTGAATATGCTGTTTAATGATGTGCTGAATAACAAAGTAGGACTTCCCGCTACCGGGGGAACCCATAATTAGAACACCCCTGAAGGGATTAATAATATTAATCCAACTCTTGCGAATCTTTCCTTTTAAATTATATCTCGCAGGAAGATTAATTGAATACTCATTACTGAGTAATCTTTCTTCCTGCGGAAAAGTTTCATTGGAAGAATTGAAGACACTATTATTTAATTTCAGGTTGATGATCCTGGATAAAAGAGTGCCACCTGTAAGGATCAATATAAACCCCAGAACCGTTACTGTCATATAGGTAATTGCGATGGACGAAATATCCATTTTCAATAAAATCACAGCATAACTAATAAAGTATAATAACAGTCCTGTGATGATATAAACAGATGCGATTTTAAAACTCATCTTTTCATTCTTTCTTCCTGCGGCACCCAATAAGGATATAAGCAGTACAATTAAAGCGATCAGTTTAGATTTATTAAAGCTGCTGAACAAACCTGTTTTGTATATGTTTTGTAATAGCCGGTCGGTTATTTCTGATCTTAATTCCCATTCTCTAAATGCACTGTAGCAGTAAAAGTAAAAATGAAAAAATAAGATTGCAATGCTTATCATTCTCGTCATATCAAGAATTTTTCTTAGGCCCTGTTCATTCTCTCCGGTTTGCATGATCTTTCCTTTTTTTGATTAATGTGATTTACGTTTTTTCTTTTTTTGCTTTTTCAAATCATACGGCAGGTAATTATATTCTTCAACAGGTGTAATGATTTCTTCAAGCAGTCTGGATAAATCTTGTTTTTGCTCATGCTGTTCGCTGAACTCAGGTTTCAATTCATGCTTTTCTGCTTTTGATATTTTGGTCTGATGAGATTCTTCCTGTTCTGAAATTGATTGGATAATGCCGCATTTTTCGAGGATTGATTTTGCGCTATATTCTTTGCCTATATCACTGCCATTAAATACACATTTTGTTTTATGATCTATATAGGTAATACCGTAAATAATACCTTTATCATTTTCACGAACGACGAGATTTATTTTTTCTTTTTGGAGGGCCTCTTTAAAAGACTGCAGACTTCTTGGAGGCCTTACCATTATCCAGTCAATAGATGTTTTCAGGCTCTTTTTATATTGCTGTTTTACTAATTCATTTTCTTTAAATTTTTCTTCCAAAAAGGAAAGTGTAGGCTTGTTGTAAATGGAACTGGCTTTAACTGGAACACCAATCTTGTTTCCTCTTTCATCCAATACCCTGTAAACAAGTCCACGATTTTTAAAAATTACTCCGTCTTCCTTTCCCCTGTCTGCAACAATATTGTATAATTTAAGAATGGCATTTAATTCAGGAAGTGAAGCATATTTATAATTCGAAATAATGGCATCAAGCACATTAGTAATTCCTCTTTTTGTTGGAGATTTTCCATAGGTTATTCTTTGAGCATACAAGGGAATTTCTTCTGGTTGCAGCTTATTTTGATACTCTGCTTTCACTAGTTTGTAAATAATTTCTATTTCTTTTCTTGCCTTTGCAGATTGATTTTTACCGATGTTGTGCAGCGATATTCTTTTACCATTCCTCTCAATGTTAGTGGTAACAATATGTATATGCGGATGACCTGCATCAAGGTGCTGATAAACAAGGTAAGGCTGTTCAACAAATCCTATTTTATCCATGTAAACCGATGCAATTTCAGCAAGCTTTGCCTTTTCAATTTTTTCATTCAAAGAAAAATTGAGAGAGATATGAAGGGTGTTGGTTGAGGCTCTTTTATTGAGTGCAATAAGGTCTTCAAATCGTTTTAATTTTTCATAAAAATTAAGCTGATCATGTTCTTTTAAAAAGTTGTGCCCATAGATGCATTCTGCCTTGCCTTCTTTAATTTTTTGTTCGTTATAATTGAGTGCTCTTTTAATGCTGTTAGGCACTGTTATTTTTGCGACCATTGTTCATATATTTGGTTCAATTTTTCTTTGATCTCTTCCACTTTTTTCATGAAAATATTTTTACCTGATTCATTAATAATTGCCCATGATTTTATTTCCTGAGAGTGATCAAGCGTATGGAGTTTATGAACAGCCTGGTTGAAATTTTTTCCAATGGCATTGAGTTCCTTTTTTAGCTGGATCATCTCAGCTAAAAATTCATCGGCAGATTGATTGCGATAGAGAATATTTACCGGCTCTTTGAGAAGAACATCCCTGGCATATTCGCTGAGACTATTGGAAGTTGTCCGACTATAGTGCTTATTGAGTTTGTTTACTTCATCCTCATTTAGCCTGATGGTAAGCCATATTGACCTGATTTTTTTTGTTTCTTTCATCACAATTCTCTTTTCACATTTGACTAAATACCCCGAAACGACTTCGGAGTGAAAGGGCAAGATGCCTCAAACGTGCCACGTTTGTACATCTTGCCGGTTGCAGATTTAGCAACCTAAAAGCTTTTATAAAAGTAGCATGTGGGAAAGTCTAAAAAAATACCTGTTCAAATTCTGAATAGGTGAATACGTGAAATACAAAATAGATTTGTATTGTAAAAATTATTTTTAAAACATAAAATCGTGGTGTATGAATAGTGAAGTAACAACACAAGCAAAACAAAAATCAAAAATCTTTGAAACAGTTTTAAGCAGTCCCGGAATGGCTGAAAAATGTAAAATTAATTTGATGTTAAGTCGTCAAAATATTATCCTGTTAAGCCGGTTAATTGAGGCTGGTTTACTAACAGATAAAAAGAGTTTTGATGATGAGATTATCGCTGCTATTCCAAAAGAATCTTTGAATGAATTGAGAACGGTTCATGAAGAGATTTTGCAGAAGGC
>JBBJOK010000370.1:0-3157 GCA_037721545.1 Chitinophagaceae bacterium | reverse complement strand
AAAGTTAGAAATTTATTCAACTTTTAAATGGACGAACTTCGGGGGAGCTTACAGTGGGAAATATCGTCCGTCTGCCCATAACCGAAGTACAATTTATAAATAAAAGTTCATAGTTTGTTCTGTTGATTGGATTTATTCATCAGCCGAAACCGAAGCTGATAGCGAACTGCAGACGAAGTTAACAACGGCATGCCATGCTTGCACAAACCCCATGCTAAAAAAATTGTTATTGATATTGTATTGAACTGAAGAAGCAACACCAAGATTGAATGTTGTCTCATTAGAGTTTTTTTCCCCCAATCGATAGCTGTCTTTATGGAAGGTAATTTCAGGCTGAAGCTGAAATGCTATTTGCCATTTAGAGGTCTGTCCGTATGTTGCTACTGAAAGCGTCAATAGTCCAAATAATATTATTTTTTTCATATCAATTAATTGACAACAGGAAATAAAGAACCGTTGCATTGTCCTGTAAATCTTTTAGGGTTTGCAACGCCATTACAGCCAACGTGTTTCAGCTTTATGCAGTAGTGGTATTCATTATTTTAAAGTTTACCATTGTGCTAAACCTTATTAAAGATATTCTGTTTAAAGTTATTCCTCAAGCCACAATTGCATACCATTTAATTTTTTTCCAAAATCGCTCTTCTTTTTTGAATCCAATCTTTTTCACCTACAATAATCCCATATTTGGAGTTCGGATTGTTATTGATTATAAATCCTATTTCCTTTTGGGTATCTTCAGTTTCGTCAGCACCACTAACATTTCCTGACTTAACATGGTAATTAATTTGAGTTAGTTTGCCATCTTCTCCGAATTTTAAAGACTTATAATCAAGTTTTTCTAATTTCTCCTTTTACCCCCTATTCGTATAGGCATTCCAATTGAAAAGGATGTGCCCGAACCATAAGATTTGATATTATTTTGATAAATATTTCCATTGTATTGTGAGCTCAATGTGGCTTGAGCAGAATAGTTACCGAAATTCCAATTTTTCATACCGGATATAAAAAACCATTGTTTTCCGTTCTTACCAATATATAGATTTCCGCCGGTTAGAAATGAATAATTTCTGCCCCGCGAATAAATATCTTTTAAACTCGTAGTGCCGCCACCGATGCTTCCAGTCCCGCCATCATTGCTTATAATATTATACCCCAATCCCACCATTGGTTGTAATTGGAAAAATAATCCTTTATTAAACTCAGCGTTATCCTTTTCAATTCCGTTCTTGAGAATTGAATTTAAGTAAATAGGTTTGGTAATTAGTTGATACCCTAATTCAATTCTCGGGTTTGTACTTGATGAACTCATTATCCCACTGGAATTTATATCAAACGTTTTTACAGATATACCGGAATTTGCTCCTGTAATACCAATAAATAAACCATGCCCCTTCTTGTTGTCTATATATGCCCGGAGGCTACCGGAAAAATTAGTCTGGTATTGACGGTTTGAACTTAAAACCGGGCTGGAGCCTTCAACTGTAGATAAAGTTGTTTGCAAACCTGCTGAGGGTAGAAGTACAACCGTTTGCGCAAGCATAATTTCAACAACGAATAAACTTGATAAACTGAGGATTATTAATTTTCTCATAAATATGGTTTTGGTTTGGAAATTAAAAATAAGAATAGGAGATAGAAAATATGTTCTAAAGGGTTAGCATTAGCATATTTATAACATTCTTAAGATTTACAATATTTTCTTTCTAACCTGAGTATGGTTGAAGAAAATGGAAAAAAAAGAAAAATTTTTGTTTTAGAAAACGTTCGGTTATTGAATATGTAAATGATGAACTGAAAGATATTGTTATGTAACCGGATTTATTTTTAAATCAGGAGGCTATAGCAGTTTAATCATTCTTCCCTAAAAAGACATTTATAAAAAAAAGACATGACGAAACAAATCCGATCTTATAGGACAACTTAACTATCAAAAATTAATAGCCGCTTAAACATAGCTGAGGTTAATAGGGTTTTCTTTTTTAAAAATATTAATTGTTACGTGATGTCGTTTTAACCTGCCACCAAAGTTACAGTGTTTATGAAGTTGTGGCAATTGAAAACCGGTAGTTTCAATAAACCACAAAAGCAAAGTAGTGAATTAAAGTTGAATGCTTAACCTCCAACCACAATTTTATAAACACAATGTTAGCGGCATACCCTTCTCTTCATCAGAAATTAACCGTATACACATTTGTCCCACCTTTTACACATTTAATAGAGTCCAAAGTGGCAGTTGAAACTCCACTGGAATCTGCTGATGTAGGTACAATTAATTCTGACTTATTTATGCCTTGCGGAGATAAAATGGAGAAAGGAAAAAATTCTTCATTTTCTACAAAAAAATATGAGACTGCAAAGTATTGAAAATTGTCATTTTGATTCCTGTTAAGCTTTATTGTCAAATTCACCTTTGGATAGACGAAAATATTCATGTTAACGAATGGATTTGTTGTAAGGTCATATAAACGGTTATTGCTCCCTCTGTCAGGTAGTGTCATATAATCATTATTGTCTTTTACTTTAAGAGTAAGAAAGTATCCATTCTGAAACATAGTTGTGTCAATGCTTGGTGATGCGCTGAATGTTCCATCATTTTTTGAACTAAACTCCTGTACAGTTTTTGAACTTGAAAGAAGACCGACAAATTTTACTTGGTTTATTATTAATGGAACATTAGGAGCATTAGTATTTGTCAAAGCGTTTACAACCTTACCAGTTACGTTTAGAGTATAGCAGTTTCCTGTACAAATTACAGTTTGCTTTTTACAAGAAAAAAATAAGCAACTTAACAATATTCCGAGAAATAAATGTGCTTTCATAAATTATATTTTAACTCCTTCAAATAATAGAAGTGTTGTCAACAGGCTGCCGCTAATGTTCAGGTATTGCTGAAGGCAGGATACTTTATAATCTCCAGCGTGTTACTAAAGATAAATAGAATTACAAATAATGAAGATAATTTCCGTCAGCCATTTTTTTGCCAAATTAATGTTGGCTGTAGCCATACCCTGTCAATAATTAATGTTGTATGATCCTTGTGAGCTACCTATAATAAATATACTGTCTATTACATATTTTATAATTCCATTTTTCTTGCTCGTCCAATTTATTACTGTATAAGTGTCACCTTTTGTTTTAGTTAATTCATAACCTT
>JBBJOK010000369.1:2049-3176 GCA_037721545.1 Chitinophagaceae bacterium | reverse complement strand
CCGTAATAATTTTGAATGGAATTCGGTTGACTGCCTTTATATATATCATTAAATGCTAACCGTATGATTGCTTTATCTTTTAGAAACTTCCGCTGTATTGCAAAATCTAATGAACTGATTGGGTTTGATATATCATTAGCTCCGGTAAGTCTTCTTGATGTAAAAAAGGCTGATAATTCTGCCGTAAATTTATTAGGCAACCTAAATGTTTGCTGTAAGTTAAATCTTGCTGCCAGTTGCTTAAGATTAAAGTTCCTGTATTTATCTAATTCAATTTTGTTGTAAAGGTGATAGAGTACTCCATTAAAATTAATATCCCACCATTTTGCAGGAGAAACATTTTGAGAGAGTGATAATGAAAAATTTTTTTGAACCCCAAGATTTTTCTGAACAAATATGATTTTATTTAGGTCTAATGTATCTGTGATCCTGGTACTGTACTGGTCGGTATAAGAATAGGATACACCAATTATGGTTGAACTTTTATAAACATTCTGTAAAGAAATTCTGTGAGTTAGCTGAGGTTGAAGAAATGGATTTCCCTGCCAGAAGGAAAGCTCATCTAAAAGATAAACGAATGGATTAAGGTCTTGGTATGCGGGTCTATCAATACGCCGGGAATATCCGAGAGAAACTGTATACGCATCTCTCGGTTTTACAGAAATACTAAAGGACGGAAAAAGATCCGTAGAATTTCTTTTGATTTGTTCTGCAGAATCATGTCCATTGTGTTTAAAAAATAAAGCACCTGTTGAAGATGAATTTTCCAATCGTAAGCCTGCTTGCCAGCTCCATTTACCTGCCGTTTTTTTATAATTGAGATAACCACTGATAATTTGTTCATTAAATTCAAAGGCATTTGACCTACGATCATCCAGGCTGTCTACGTTGGCATTTGCATGAAAGAATTTAGCATCATTATCAGCAATAATTTTTGAAATTTTTGCCCCTGTTTCTAGTTTCCCATTCCAGAAATTAGTGGTATAATCAAATTTTAAAGCTTTAAGGTTAATGCCGATATCGGTTAACGAACGATATCGGTTGCTACTCAATACGCTTTGGCTATTTGAATAAATATTTGATTGTAAATTACCATTGCCTTTTTGAAAATAGCCGTAATCTGCATC
>JBBJOK010000369.1:0-1949 GCA_037721545.1 Chitinophagaceae bacterium | reverse complement strand
TTATCTTTTTGTGTGCGATCTGTTCCATATAAATAAGTATAGTTGCCTATAAAGTGGTTATAGCTTCCATAAACATTAAAGTTGTTCTTTCTGTAATTAAAAGCAAGATCAGCGTTGTGCCTACCATTCATACCATAAGAAATACCAATACCTGCAGTTCCATTGAAACCTTTTATTTGCGATTTAATTGTTTTTATATTAATAATACCGGCCGATCCCGAGGCATCATACTTAGCGCCAGGAGTATTAATAATTTCAATAGATTTAATTCCGGAAGCAGGCATTGATTTTAGCAGATCAATCAACTCCTTACCAGACAGGTAAGTTTGTTTGCCATCAAGTAAAATCAATACACCCTGCTTTCCATTTAAAGTAATTACTGTCTCGTTATCCACATAAATACCAGGGGCTTTTCTAAAAGCTTCAAAGGCATTTAATCCCTGTGCATCTACACTTTTTGAAACATTGTAAACAATATTGTTGTCCTGAAGCTCAATAAGGTTTTGCTTTGAATTAACTATCACTACAGTTAATGCACCGGCTGGTGATAATTGTATAATCCCAAAATCTTTATCTATAAGTTCAAACATAGCTGACCTGTATTCTTTGTACCCTGTATGACTTACCGCCAAAATATAATAACCTTTTATATTGTATCTTAATTGGAAGTTGCCATCACTGCCAACCGAAGTTTTTGCAACAATTTTATTATCCTTATTAATTAAAGCAATGTTTGCAAATGCTAACTTCTGTTGCTCATGTCCAACAACGTGCCCTCTTATCTCTATTGGGAGTGGTGGTAAAAGTTCTTTAAAAACATTTTCCTCCTGCTTCTTTTGTACTGTTATACTTTTTCCGGAAATATTATAACTAAATAATTGATTTTTAAAACACAGATCAAGCACGTGCCCTAAAGAAACATTGTTCACATCTATTGTTACTAAATCTGCATGTTGCAGCAGTTCTACATTGTAAAAAAAATTGTAATCTGTTTGTTTTCGTATCTCAACAAAAATTCTTTCTAAAGGGGCATCCTTTAATGATATAGTTACCTTTTGCGAATATCCTTTTGTGCAAAACATTACAACTATAAATAAAATTAATACCAATCTCATAGCAAACTACATTTAAAGGTTTATGCCACCGTCATCATGAATCGAGGCAAAAAAAGAGTTATATATTTTTGGATTTTTAAATAACAGGATGATTTTTTTAATTCATTTATTGCATTACAATGATCTTCCTATCTTTTATCTTTGTTTTCACACCGCTCAATTCAAGCATTTTCAGCACTTCCGATAAGTTTGTATTCCGGCTTATCACACCTGCATAATGCCCGGCAGGCTTTACACCTTCATACGCCACTTCAATATCATACCAACGCATAAGGTCCTTCATAATAAATTCAATATCCGCATCCTTATACTGAAAAGATCCATTTTTCCAAGCCATAACTTCTTCCGGATTAATTCCACCAATTACGCGAATTGTAGATGAATTTTCAACTTCCACCTGTTGCAGGGGCCTGATTATAGCCGACTGATTGTTGGAAGATGTTACTTTCACCCGCCCTTCAAGCAGTGTTATTTTAACCAGTGCTTTATCCCTATAAGCATTGATGTTAAAATGCGTTCCTAAAACTTCTGTTAGTGCTCCATTTGCATCCACTAAAAATTTCTTTGAAGATTTCACTACTTCAAAATAAACTTCTCCCGTTACAATAACTTTTCTTTCATTTCCTATAAATGCAACGGGAAATTTTACAGAACTTTCACTGTTAAGCCAGAGTCTCGTACCATCGTTTAAAGTGAGAGATAGTATATTACTTCCACGTGAATTATAAACTGTATTGTATGCAATTTTTGACTGGCGGCTATCGACTGTTGATTGGTAAGCTATGCCTCCTTTAGAGGTTTTAATAATATTTACATTTCCCTGTGTAGCCAACA
>JBBJOK010000057.1:3106-12698 GCA_037721545.1 Chitinophagaceae bacterium | reverse complement strand
AAATCTTCACCGTGTTTTCCATTTCTATCGGGCAGCCATTCAATATAAAACATGATTCAGCAAAAGGCAAAAGTCGGATTGTTCTAATAACAATGCAAAAAGTATAATATTAAAAGACTGGGTTTCAATCTCAATATTTTTTTATATTACATCCAATAACGCCAATCGTGGCGTTGGCGGTCATTCTATAAAAAAAACCTTCGACAATTTAACTACAACAAATAATCGGAAATAATATGAAAACAGAAATACAAATAATGTTTTTTTAGCGTTTCTTTTTCTTACATTTTATGGACTCGGAGCGAGTTTTATGGACAGATTTGTTGGCTATGAGAGTTGGGTAGATTTAGGAAAGTATATTTCTGTTTCTGATTTCGGCAAATGGCATACCGTAACAGGCAGGAATATTATTAAGGTTTTTGTAGTACCTATGGTTTTGAGGACATTATTAACTATTGCCTTATTTTGGTTTCGACCGACAATTATTCCCCAACGATATATTTGGGTTTTACTAATTTGCCAATTAATAAACATAGCTTCAACTTCTTTAATTCAAGTCCCAATTCAATTCCAATTGGACAAAGAGGGTTATTCAATTGACCTTCTTAATCGTTTACTTTCTACCGATTGGCTAAGAAAAATATTGTTAGTTTTAGAAGCTGGAATAACTATTATTTTGACAAATAAGATTTTAAATCAAAATAAAAATTAACGCTTATGCCTATGGACAACGACAGTGGATACTTGACTTAGGACACGGAGAAAAAAGAACGAACCGCCAATGTAAGCTCCCCTTAAATTCGATGCAATCAAAAGTATAATTTTTCATTTTTATTTTTAGTTTAACATGGGACCGGTATCAATAATTTTTACAACTTTTCATTATTGACTAAACGTTTAATAAAATAGACAGAAACACAACAGCCAACAATAGGCTTGGCAATAGGCTGGCAGACGGAAGAACAATCAGCTACAACTCAATATCAGCAATAGTTCCAGCATGACGTTAATAATTTAGCTTTTAGTTG
Organism: Chitinophagaceae bacterium; assembly: GCA_037721545.1. Classification (GTDB taxonomy): domain Bacteria; phylum Bacteroidota; class Bacteroidia; order Chitinophagales; family Chitinophagaceae; genus Ginsengibacter. The sequence goes on along the minus strand of JBBJOK010000057.1, from coordinate 11,670 downwards.
TTACCTTCATCTTTGGTTTTTCAATCGGCTTTGGTTCCGGGCTTAAAATTATAAAATACCAGCACATCGCCAAGCCTTAACGTTGGTAGCAATTCTTCATTATGGTCAACTTTATATTTACTATTGGTTTATTTTTAAGTTGTTTAATTTCTTTTGGTCAGCAATCCAGGGATGACAAGTTATTAAAATCTAAATTGGATTCGATTCTTTCAACGCATTTCAAAGAAACAGATCCCGGCGGAAGTGTGCTAATTAAAAAAGGGAATAAAGTTTTGTATACAACGTCATTTGGACTTGCAAATCTAAAAACAAAAGAAAAGTTTACCCCTCAGACAATATCTAATACAGGTTCTATATCTAAAACCTTTGTGGCATACGGAATATTAATCCTTCAAAGCCAAGGTAAACTTTCCATTGAAGACAGCATCATCAAATTCTTTCCTGATTTTAAAAACAAGGAGATTGCCCGTAAAGTAAAGATTATACATCTACTCACCCATACCTCCGGTTTACCGGATAACCGAAATGTTAAAGGGGACAGTCTTTTTTATTTAACTGCAAAAGACGAAGAAAACTTTGCACCTCTTAAACAAACAGACACTTTAGAGTTTGAACCTGGAAGCAAGTGGAACTATTCTAATCCTGCTTACGATGGTCTGGCGTTGATCATTGAGAAAGTCAGTGGAATGAAATGGCAAACATTTATAAAGAAATACATCTTTAAGCCATCAGGTATGAGCCATAGTAAAATTACAGATGGCTCCTATCCACAAAAAGGTGTTGCACATGGGTACAGAAAGGTAAATAATGAGTATGAAGAATACGACTATGGCGAGTATCCCACTTTTGCTGCCGCCGGTAATGGAGGCATTTGGAGTTCTGTTGAGGAACTTGAGAGATATGTTATTGCAATAAATAAATGTTTATTTATTAATTGTAAGTCTATAGCCTTTTCACAACAAGTTTGGCATCCGGCTAACTGGAGTGATGATAAAGCCCCTACACAAGGGGTTTCATGGTTTGTTGACGAGCCAAATGCCATACCGGGAAATAAATATAGAGTGATTGGCCATGATGGAGACCAGGGAGGATTTACTGCTCACGTATTTTTTTTTCCGGAACCGGATATTACAATTATCTGGCTTACAAATAATGATACATCTTTATCTCCTCTGATCATACGTCAATTATTACGATTAGGTTATTTAAAATAAAGCACTGCACACAACACAACAAACGGTTTTCTGGTATGCTGGCTGACCGAATATATATCGACACCAAAACGCTTATCATCTTTTGTTCGGGTTGACCGAATACTGTTGAACATTTGAATTAATTTTACTTTGGTACTTTAATAATCTTCTGTTCAAGGCTTAGAGACCACAGAATATCAGCACAGCTGAAAGCCATGGACGTTGTGCGAAAGCTTACCGTGGTATTCTTTATCCAGCAAGAAATATCAGTAAGCGGATGTATAAACAATTTATCTTCACCTTTATAACTCCAAATCAAAAAAGTATGTGCATAAAATATAAATTGCCTACACTGATACTTTTTCTCTTTCTAAAGCAAGTATCAGGCTTTGCTCAATCGGCAGATATAATTTTTACAAATGGAAAAATTTTTACGTCTGATACGACTAAGCTTTATGTACAGGCACTGGCTATTAAAGGCAATAAAATTCTAAGCGTTGGCAGTAATGCATTGATTGAAAAGTTTGCTTCTGCCAAAACAAAAAAGATTGACCTGAAAGGTAAAACGGTGGTTCCCGGATTTAATGATGCACATGATCATTTAGGTTGGCTTATCCCAACCGGGAAATCATTTATCACGCCTTTTTCAGTAACAGGCTTATCAAAAAATGCGGTGATCGATTCATTGGCCCGTCTTGTTAAAGAAGTAAATCCAGAACAATGGATTTACGGTACGATTGGATTGACTGTATTCAACGATACAACAATTAGAAGAAGGTTGCTTGATAGTATTAGTAGTCGTCACCCTATTATGTTATTATTAGAGTGGGGGCACGGAATGATTTTAAATTCAAAAGCCCTTCAGGCAATTCATGTTAGTAATACAGCCCCCGATCCATTGGGAGGTTGGTATGAACGAAAGCAAGGCACTAATTACTTAACCGGAGTTTTATATGAAGGAAGTCAGTTTCCGGCATGGCAGGCACTAACGGTTTCAGAGCCACCTAAGCTAATAAAATCCCTTAGAGCACATGCATCGGAAGAAATAGCATTCGGCATTACCACAGTACAAAATATGAGCAGCACATTGCAGGGAAATGCAGCAAGGCGTTTTTTTGCAAAAGCATCCCTGCCCGTAAGAACAAGAATAATAGCTGTGCCTGCCAGTACAGAATTCGGTAGGAGTTTAACGGAATGGAACCATTCCGAATCACATATAACACCGCTCACTTATGTATCGGGCATAAAGTATATAATAGATGGAACTTCTCTAGAACAAAATGCACTAAAAACCAACCCTTATCCAAACAGAAGTAATTGGTATGGAAGACTTAATTTTCCGTTGGATACTTTAAAACAGATATTAAAGGAAGCCCTTGTTACAAATAGGCAGTTACTGATGCACCTAGCGGGTGATAGTGCAACTAAAGTAATACTAAGGCTGATGAAACAAATGGCAAGTGATGACCAATGGAAAGGAAAACGGGTACGCATAGAACATGGTACAGGAGTGCTGACTGATGAATTAATAAAAGAGGTAAACGATATGGGAATTATTATCGTGCATACACCCCAAGTTGGTATGCGAAGTCCATTGCAGAAATGGCTTTCAACGGGCATACATATAGCTGTCGGACCGGACGCACTCATTAACCCATATCTGAATATCATGTTTATGACAACACGACAAGTAAACCCAAATGAAAACCTGACGAGAGAACAAGCGGTTATTGCTTATACACATGGGTCTGCTTATGCTGAATTTGCTGAAAAAGAAAAAGGAACGCTTGCGAAAGGAATGCTGGCAGACCTTGCTGTTTTATCGCAGGATATTTTTACCATTTCTCCTCAACAATTGCCATCAACTCGTAGTTTAATGACTATTATTAATGGAAAGATTATGTATGAACAACGAGAAGTTATAAGTTCAAAAAGTAATCAATAAAGCCTTCGCACAACATTAGTTTTTTTTGTACCATCGGGGTTTTCACAGCATTAACTACAAATAGAAAAATCTAAAGTGAAACCCCGATGTATAAATTCACTTTGTATCTCATAAATTTTATCTCCAATTTTTTAACGCCCAAGCAAGCATCGGGGTTTCATTTCTGAAGTTACTCAATTGGAGGATTGTGATTTTTTGGAAATGAAAACCCCTGGGACGGAAGTCGGATTGTTCTAGTAACAATACAAAAAGTATAATATTAAAAAAATGGATTTCAATCTCAATATTTTTTATATTGCATCCAATAACGCCAATCATGGCGTTGGCTGCCATTTTTTCGAGCACCCCAGTAATTCAATCAGTGAGACAAAACGCTTTAATACTAATTGCACTTTTCTTGACACATTTCTCATTTGGACAAACACAAGATGTTTGGGTTCGCTTCTATGACACGACCAAAGAACAATCAGGCTACAAAGACTTAAAAGGCAACATTAAAATACCTGCCAAGTTTGAAGCCTTTACGAGAGCAGATACTTTTCATTATATCATTGCGGTTAATGAAAAAGTTGACAGTTCATATAAATCCTACTATCTCTTAAAAAACGGAAAAAAAGTTGGGCAGGACAGCGTTTTCATGTTTGACTTTACTGTTGACTGCGAAAGCGAGGGCAAGATTATCTTTTATGACAGTAAGAGAGACAGGGTGGGCTTCTTTGATAAAAATGGTGCAGCTATCATTCCTGCCATTTACAATTACGCTTCGCCATTTCGTAATGGTCTCGCTATTGCTCACCGAAACGCAAAAAGAAAATGTTGGGAAGAAGGTGGAGACACAACTAAATGCGAACATTTAGGGTGGGAAGGCGGCGAAACTATTTTAATTAACGAAAAAAATGAAATCCTTGCTGACACTGTAAACCTTAATTTAAGCAACATTGATTGGTATTCTAAAAAAGTAAATGATGCTTCAATTGACACCAATATTTATGTGAGCATTAAAGGGCGAAATAACCCAACCTATTCTTTCGTTGACTTTGAAAAAGAATTTAATAAGTGGTATTATAAATCATTCTTAACAGGTATTAATTCAAAGAACCATTCAAGTTTACAAAATTTGCTATTTTTCGAAGTTACTTTTTGGTCAAACAAAAACGGTTGGACAAGTTTAGAAAGTAAGGAATTCGTGAAAGCGTTTCCGACTGCTTTGTTTTCAACAAGGTTTCAACCTAATAAGCTTAAAGAAATCTCACTAAGCCAGGACTCATTTAATGAGCTAATTTTTGACAAAGACATTTACAAAAAGTATTTGAATTCCTGCGGGGCACCCAACAAAGAAAAATTTCCATTATTCAATGTTTTAATTACATACTACAAGAAGCGAATAAAACCAATTGGCAATATTCAATCTGACTTTTTCAAAAAATATGAAATAGATTATCAAGAACAATTTGATTTTTTGAGAACAGAACAAGGTTACAGATTATTAAGTGCATCGTTAAAGAAATGAAAATGGCAGCCAACAATAGGTCGCTTGCAAATAGGCTGGTATACGAAATAATAATCAGCAGTAAATCACTATCAGCAATTGTTATTTCTTTTTTTCTTTAAAAATCTCATTCAGCAACCCGGCTAAGTGAACCCCTCCTTTAAGTAATCTTTGGTTTACGATCTCAATAAATTTATAATTGTAGCCGTAGCCTAATTTATCATCTGGTTTTATATCGCTATATATTTTCTCAGCCATTTGATAAGAGTCCCAGAACCACTCACTAATCGGTTGCTTTTGCCACATAATTCTTTGCGCTTTGGTTGTATGGTTAATAGCCGCTGTATACTCTGTATAACTTAGTTGCTGCAAATCAATCAACCTGCTATCCCATACGGAATGGAGATTAGTGGGTGCATTAAACCATAATACTTTTATTCTATTACCTCCTTCATCTTCAGCACGGCCAACATGCAGTGGTTGATGGATATCCCCAACAAAATGTATAAGCAATTTTAAATAAAAGGCTTTTTTGGTATTTACTAATTGTTTATTTTTTAACTGCTTAACAAGGAAATTAATTTTTGTGTACGCATTAACAGCGCTATCATTTTTGAAAAGAGTTTGAGCCTCCTCATAAGTTGATCCCCCTTTTATACTCATATAGTGCCATGTAGATAAGTAATCATAAGTAGAATCAGACCTAATAAAATCAGCCCAGTTAGTTGCCATCGCCAGTAATTCAGTACCTAATATTTTTGTGATCTCTTTTTTTGCAGCGGGAGAAAGGTAACTTTCAGCAATCTGCCCCACTATACGGTGCCCCAGCGCTCCCCACGCATAGGATTTAATAGGCATGTAGAAAAATAATCCAAGTATTATTATTTTTTTTACGGTGTTCATCATGGAGAGATTTTATTTGAAAAAAGTTTTAAGATATTGTAATGAGTAAATTATTTTCTTAAGGTGATCTTAAATAAAGCGCTGCTACCCTTGTCATCATCTGCAACCAATGCGAGTTGCATTTCTTTTTTATTTTCAAAAATTATACAAACAGATTCTATTTTCTGTCCTTTAAATCTAACATCCAGCTGTTCAAGGTCTAATACCTTATTTGGATTGATGGCAAGCAGATTTTTTTTTGCTGAAATGTTATTGATTATCCACAGATAACTTTTACCTATCGTGCCATCATCGATGGCGTTGTAGGTGTTTTCCGTGCTAACTGTCAGCAACAATTGATCGGTAAATTTTGAATATTCCAAACCGGACACGCCATTAAAAAATGAAGTGTCATTATTTGAGCCTACTTTAATGATCTTTATAGGAGCATCTTGCTGATTATTCCAAAATACCCCAGCGGTAAAAATTAAATAATTTGATGGCAATGTTTTATTTCCCCGGCTTGATAATATGATGCCGCCCGGTATTGAAGTTACACCTTCAATATTTAAAGCATCAATTCCATCTTTTTTTACACGGTTGTAAAACACATTTAGATCCAGCGGGGTCTTTTGTTTACTTATGGGATTAATAAGCCATCCTGTATTGCGATTAGGTGATAAGGATCCCGATCCAATTAATAAAACTTCTACTCCTTTATTACCGGATATAACTGTTGCTGCTTCAAGATCAGGTTTTAATTCTTTTGGAATTCTTTTTTGTTTAGATTCTAATAATATAATGCTATCGGTTACTTTAAAAGAGGTGTCGGTAATGAGTAAGGAGCCAGCATCATCACCAATTAAATAAATATTGTTGTTCAAATAGGTCATCCCCGAGCCTGATGGATAATCTTTTAATATTTTACTGTTTTTGAATGTAAACTTTGGAGAACACGAGGTAAACAGAAAGAAACAAATTAAAAAGGATGAAGAAAAATATCTCATCTATAAATTTAATAATACTACAAACACAATCAATATTAAACCATTGGTATTTTTTAACTTAACCAATCACCCCCATTCGGTTCCTAATCCGTTTTCAAATGATTTAAAAAGATTGGAGGATAATTTAAGTTTGCTCGCATTTAAATAGCTTAAAAATAATTAAACATTCAAGGTTCCCAGTACTGTATTCATTGCCCTTACAGCATCTGCACTTTTATTAAATGCTGCCTGCTCATCTTCGTTTAATTTAAAATCAATAATTTTTTCCCAACCATTTTTGCCAATAACTACAGGCACACCCAGGCATATATCATTTTGCCCATATTCCCCATCCAGCTTAACACAGCATGGCATTAATTTCTTTTCATCCCTTACAATAGTTTCTACCAAAGCAGCGCCTGCAGCACCAGGTGCATACCATGCAGAAGTGCCCAGTAACCCTGTAAGCGTGGCCCCGCCAACCATCGTATCAGCTGCCATTTTTTTAAGTTTCTCGTCCTCTATCACATTGCTTACCGGCGTTCCGTTATACGTTGCTAATCTTGTTAAAGGTATCATGGTTGTATCGCCATGCCCGCCGATAACTACTGCCTGCAGATCAGCTGCAGAGCAACCGATAGCGGTTGATAAATAATATTTAAATCTGCTGCTATCTAATATGCCGCCCATGCCAATTACTCTTTCTTTTGGTATCCCGCTTGTCTGCAAAGCGAGGTAAGTCATGGTATCCATGGGGTTACTGATAACAATAATTATCGCATCCGGCGAGTGTTGCAAAATGTTTTGGGTAACGCCTTTTACAATACCGGCATTTATTCCTATCAATTCTTCACGGGTCATGCCTGGCTTTCGGGGAATACCTGAAGTAATAACTACAACATTGCTGCCATTTGTTTTTGCATAATCATTTGTGCTGCCCACAATTTTTGTATCAAAACCCAGCAAAGTGCATGTTTGCATCATGTCAATTGCTTTGCCTTCTGCAAGTCCTTCTTTTATATCGAGCAATACAAGCTCTTCACAAAGTTCTTTTCTTGCAATATTATCTGCAGTGGTTGCACCCACTGCACCTGCGCCTACAACAGTTACTTTCATCTTCTTAGAATTTTATTGAGAATTTCAAATAGTGGCAAAGGTAATAGATTACAAATTTGATTTACAAATTTCTTAACTAGCTCATGGTATATTTTCTTTTATTTCAATCGTCTATTTAGATAAGTTCTTAAATATTTTATGAAACTATTTCTACTTACTATTTTAATTTCTTCAGGAATATTTGGGTATGCCCATTCACAATCAATAGAGCTTACTGCAATTTATAATGCCACTACTTCGTCTGTTAAACTAAACTGGAATATGGTTAACGCCAATGTGAAAACAAGCTATATTTTATTAAGGAGTGCTGATGGTGTTACATGGACGGAGGCGGCAATAGACAAGTTACTTCGCAATTATACAGAAGATGATGTTTATTTTTTTAACGACAGATTTTATTCCACGGGAAAAAATTTTTACAGGCTAAGGATTTTTGATGGGTATAACAATACAATAGCATTATCAGTTGTGGTAGCTGTAAACACCAATATAACTGAACAAACCACTTCATCAAAGAGGCAGCCGCAACCGACTACTAAAGAAAATAATACCCAATCTAAAAACAATGGCAACTGGATTATTTATCCCAATCCGGCAACTGATCATTTAAAACTGTTTTACAAAGGCTCCGGCGAATTAAAAGGAGTTGTAAATGTGCAAATACTGGATGCTAGGGGAAAAATTGTAATTAAATTTCGTTCTGGTTCAATGTATAAACTCATCCAAATACCTATCTCCCATCTGCAAAATGGAGCATACTTTATTCAGGTAACAGTATTGAATGAATTGATGATGAACCAAAAATTTATAAAGCAATAGATTTTCTTTGAGAAATAGTGAAGATAGATGACGAAATGTTTTTTAGAGGGCAGCGGCTATCTTATCCATTTTTATACTACCTGAAAAAGCCTGTTTGAAATTGCCTTTTTTGTCATACACATAAATAGCAGGCA
>JBBJOK010000057.1:0-3006 GCA_037721545.1 Chitinophagaceae bacterium | reverse complement strand
AAGCCTGTTTGAAATTGCCTTTTTTGTCATACACATAAATAGCAGGCAAACTTGTTACTTTAAAAAACATGGGCAGAAAGAATTTAGCATCACGCCCCATAATGATATTTGGATAATTAGCAATTTTATAATCTTTATAAAATTTCACCATCTGTGCATGCTGAAGATATTGCACCATTACTATTTGCGCTTTCTTAAATTTATCAATATTTGCAATCAAAGCTTTTGTCTCATGGTGACAATGTTCACAATCAGGGCTAAAAATTATAAAAACTGTTGATTTATTTTTCTGCAGATTTTCTCTGGTAAACTTAGTGCTGTCGGCCGCTTTATAGATAGTAAACTGAGGAACGCTAGGAAAACGCAGATACACCGGCTTAGCGGTGTCAGCCTGTGAATACCCAAGTTGTGCTGAAAAAAGTGTAACTAATAAAACGAATATTTTTATCACTGTAATAGTTTTTTTAAAGATAATTTTTTTGCGCTGATAATTATCCATATAAACTTTAAAATCTCTTTCTTAACAGCTATTTTGGTTATGCGGTTGCAAACATTAACTTTGCCGCCTAAATTTTTGTTATGGCTAATACATCAGACATGCGTTCGGGGCTTATTCTAAAAATAGATGGGAGCTTATACACTGTAATCGAATTCGGACAAAATAAAACTGCCCGTGCTGCGGCAAAGGTTTGGGCTAAACTTAAAGGTGTGGATAATAATCGCACCATAGAGCAAACCTGGAACAGTGGAGAAACTATCTATCCTGTGAGAGTTGAAAAAAAACCTTACCAGTTTTTATATAAAGATGATTCAGGCTACACTTTTATGGATACTGAAAATTATGAACAAATATCTGTTCAGGAAACTATGGTAGATGCACCACAGTTTTTAAAAGATGGCCAGGAAGTTTCGGTGCTAATAAATACAGAAACTGAGTTACCAATGGGTGTTGAGCTTCCTGATAAAATTACAATGCGTGTTACTTACAGTGCGCCGGGTGTTAAGGGTGATACTGCAACAAGAACCTTAAAACCTGCAACTGTTGAAACCGGAGCAACCGTTATGGTTCCTCTATTTGTAAATGAAGGTGAATTGATAAAAATTAATGCAAAAACCGGTGAATATGTTGAACGGGTAAAAGAGTGATTTTCCATTTCAGGTTTGAATTAAATTAGATGCTTTTCATTCATTTTTGCTCTTTTTTAAACGATTTTGCCTAAAATTTCATCAAAATCTTCCATTTTCATTATTTCTTAGTTTATTGATTTGATAAATGATTCCCTATCTTAGCTGCCCATTTATCTTTAACGCAATTAATTCTGATGGATATAAAAAAAATACAGGAATTAGTAAAGCTGATTACTAAAACAAATATTGGCGAAATTAGCATAGAGGAAAAAGATTTCAAGATCACCATCAAGCAAAAAAAAGAAGCAACACAAAATTTTGCAGCACCACAATTTCAGCAAGCTCCCCAACAACTTTTACCGGCATCTACTCCAAAAATTGAAAAATCAACAGAAGAAATTACTCCTGTACCTGATAATCTCGTTACTATTAAGAGCCCGATGATTGGTACTTTTTACCGCCAGGCAGGCCCGGGTAAACCAATATTTGTGAGTGTAGGTGATGAGATAACTCCGGGTAGTGTTGTTTGCATAATTGAAGCAATGAAATTATTCAACGAAATAGAAAGTGAAATAAAGGGCACAATCGTAAAAGTTTTGGTTGAAGACGCTTCGCCTGTCGAATTTGATCAGCCTTTGTTTTTGGTGGAACCTTCTTAATAATTATACAAAGGGAGTTTTTATTTTCTAACACCGCTACGAGCTTTTGTAATTACCACATTAGCATATTAGCACATCAGCTAATTAATTTGAAACCGATTAAAAAAATATTAATAGCCAACAGGGGTGAAATCGCTTTGCGTGTAATACGTACCTGCAAGGAAATGGGGATTAAAACGATTGCTGTTTATTCCACGGCAGATAAAGATAGCCTTCATGTAAAATTTGCTGACGAAGCGGTATGCATTGGCAAACCATCAGGAGCAGATAGCTATTTGAATATACCTCATATTATGGCGGCGGCAGAAATTACAAATGCAGATGCCATCCATCCGGGATATGGTTTTTTAGCCGAGAATGCAAAATTTGCCCAAATATGCGGCGACCATCAAATCAAATTTATAGGGCCCACCCCTGATATGATTAATTCCATGGGCGATAAAATAACAGCAAAGGAAACTATGATTAAAGCCGGTGTGCCGGTGGTTCCCGGAGGTAAAAATCTGTTAGCAAGTGTTGATGAAGCAAAAGAGTTGGCAAAAGATGTTGGCTACCCAATAATTTTAAAAGCAACTGCAGGTGGTGGTGGAAAAGGTATGAGAGTTGTTTGGGAAGATAGTGAAATGGAAAAGGCTTTTGATACAGCAAAAGTAGAAGCAGCTGCCTCTTTTAAAAATGATGGCATTTACATGGAGAAATTTGTAGAAGAGCCACGTCATATAGAAATACAAATTGCAGGTGATCAGTTTGGAAATGTTTGTCACTTGAGTGAAAGAGATTGCTCTATTCAACGCCGTCACCAAAAACTGGTTGAAGAATCTCCTTCGCCATTTATGACTACGGAACTTAGAGAAAGAATGGGCGATGCCGCTATTAAAGCAGCGGCAGCCATTAATTATGAAAGTGTTGGTACAGTCGAATTTTTGGTGGATAAGCACAGGAATTTTTATTTTATGGAGATGAATACACGCATACAGGTGGAACATTGTGTTACTGAAGAAGTGATTAATTATGATCTGATTAAAGAACAAATAAAAATAGCACAGGGAGAACCTATCTCCGGAAAAAATCATTTTCCGCAAATGCATGCCATTGAATGCCGCATAAATGCAGAAGATCCATACAATGACTTTAGGCCATCCCCGGGAAAGATAACAGTGCTTCACCAACCCGGTGGGCATGGTGTAAGAGTTGATAGCCATGCATACTCCGGTTACGT
>JBBJOK010000056.1:11566-12715 GCA_037721545.1 Chitinophagaceae bacterium | reverse complement strand
GGCCTCACCTTTTGTGATCTCATCCAACAAATAAATTACCTCAGCCATTTTAATTTCTCCATCGGCGTTCAAACAATTTTTGCTGATTATTTTTTCATATTCATCATCAGTAAAATCTTTAAAAGTTTTCAGCCATTCTTTATGTTCTGTATTTTGAATTCTTTGTGTTAGTAAAGGCAAAGCTTCTTTTGCGTTGGCATGAACGGCAACTTCAGTTTTAATAATTTTATTTATTTCTGCTTTGTCAATTTCTATATGAATAACCTTGGCCTGCTTTGCATATTTAGTTACATCGCCTGTAACACGATCATCAAAACGCATACCTACAGCAATTAACAGATCACATTCATTGGTATTTTTATTGGGACCATAATTGCCATGCATGCCGAGGTAGCCAACATACAAAGGATGATCATGAGGGAAGCCTGATAAGCCCAATAGGGTAGAAGCAACAGGAATATTTCCTTTTTCGGCAAATGCGATAAGTTCTTTTGTAGCATCTGCAAGTATTACTCCCTGCCCTGCAAGAATGTATGGCTTTTTAGATGCATTAATAAGCAATGCTGCATCCTCAATTTTGGTTATATCTATCTCAGGTTTTGGTTGATATGTTTTAATAGATTCACAATGTTTATAACTAAACTTCGTTTTTGCAAACTGAGCATCTTTTGTAACATCAATCAATACAGGCCCGGGCCTGCCGGTTGTTGCAATATAAAATGCTTTTGCAACTGCATTGGCCATATCATCAGCCCTTGTTACCTGGATATTCCATTTAGTTACGGGCACTGTTATATTCATTACATCAATTTCCTGAAAGGCATCAGTACCCAATAAATGAGAAGCCACCTGCCCTGTAATGCAAACCAATGGTGTACTATCTATCATCGCATCTGCTAAACCGGTTATCAAATTTGTAGCACCCGGTCCTGAAGTTGCAAAAACAATTCCCGGTTTTCCGGTTACTCTTGCATAACCCTGCGCAGCATGAATTGCTCCCTGCTCATGGCGAACCAGTATATGTTTTACCCGATCAGCATAATTATATAAGGCATCATAGATCGGCATGATAGCGCCGCCGGGATAGCCAAAAATTGTTTCCACTCCTTCTTCCAGTAATGAAAGGATCAATGCATCAGAACCGGTAAT
>JBBJOK010000056.1:9737-11466 GCA_037721545.1 Chitinophagaceae bacterium | reverse complement strand
ACATCCTTCCGCTGCATTGGTTACACATTTTGCATATTTAAATAGCGCTCCTTTTGTAACCTTTAAAGCGGGTTGTTTCCATTCTTTTTTTCTTTTACTGATCTCATCAGCACCAACCTGCAAAGTCATTTTGTGATTTACTGTATCCAATTCAATAATATCATCATCTTTTACAAATGCTAACAGACCTCCATCAAAAGCTTCAGGAGTTATATGGCCTACTACAAAACCATGCGTGCCACCACTAAATCTTCCATCTGTTATTAATGCAACCGACTTCCCCAATCCTGCACCGATAATTGCAGATGTTGGTTTCAACATCTCAGGCATACCTGGCCCACCTTTAGGCCCTACATATCTTATAACTATAACATCCCCATGTTTTATTTTTCCTGAATTAATTCCTGCAATCAATTCATGTTCTCCATCAAATGTTCTTGCAGGCCCTGTAAATTTTTCTCCTTCCTTGCCGGTAATTTTTGCAACACTTCCACCTTCTGCAAGATTGCCATATAAAATCTGTAGGTGCCCGGTTTGTTTGATAGGTTTTTCAACCGGTAAAATAATTTTCTGTGCTTCAAAGTTTAATTCTGGCACCCCCTGCAAATTTTCGGCAATGGTTTTTCCTGTTACCGTAAGGCAATCGCCATGCAATAATTTTTTCTTTAATAAATATTTCATCACGGCAGGAACACCGCCAATATTATGGAGGTCCTCCATTAAATATTTTCCACTTGGTTTTAAATCTGCAAGTACAGGAACCTTATTGCTGATAGTTTGAAAATCATCCTGCGAAAAATCAACATCAATACTTTTTGCCATTGCTATTAAATGGAGTACTGCATTGGTACTTCCACCTAAGGCCATTATTACAGTCACAGCATTTTCAAATGCTTTTCTGGTCATAATGTCAGAAGGCTTTATATCTTTTTCTAAAAGCATGCGAATAGCTTTTCCTGCAGCATGACATTCCTTTTTTTTCACCTCACTTAATGCCGGATTGGAAGAAGAATATGGTAAACTCATACCCAATGCTTCAATAGCACTGGACATTGTATTAGCTGTATACATACCACCGCAGGCACCTGCACCCGGGCATGAATGCTGAACGATTCCTTTAAAATCTTCTTCACTTAATTTACCTGCAATCTTTTCACCTAGCGCTTCAAACGCAGAAACTATGTTTAGATCCTGGCCTTTATAATGACCCGGTGCAATGGTACCACCGTAAACCATAATTGCCGGACGATTTAATCTACCCATGGCAATGAGTGAACCCGGCATATTTTTATCGCAGCCCGGTACGGCAATCAATGCATCATAATATTGAGCACCACATACTGTTTCGATGGAATCCGCAATAATATCCCGGCTTACCAACGAATATCGCATGCCATCAGTTCCATTGCTTATGCCATCGCTAACGCCAATTGTATTAAAAATTAATCCCACCAAATCATTATCCCAAACACCCTGCTTCACGAGTTTTGCCAATTCATTCAGATGCATATTACAAGTGTTGCCTTCATAACCCATACTTACGATACCCACTTGTGCTTTTTTAAGATCATGATCAGTTAATCCAATACCATATAACATTGCCTGCGCAGCAGGTTGCGTTACATCCTGTGTAATTATTTTGCTGTATTTGTTTAGCTCTTTCATGCTTCTACAAATTCTCTTTTAAATTCTTTTTGCAAAACTTTACATTTATATGCAGCTTGTATTA
>JBBJOK010000056.1:6120-9637 GCA_037721545.1 Chitinophagaceae bacterium | reverse complement strand
AATAGTTTTTCTCCTAAAAACGGTTCCATCTTCCATACTGCTATCATTATGAATGAGGTATCACATTTATTAAAACTCATATTTGCAGGTGTATAAATCAACGGCCTGATGTATGCATCCTGTATGTTATTCCTGAATAGTAATTCATATGTTGCAGCGATTAGCTCTTCTGAAGAATAAGTAAAAGGAATGTTCATCGCATCTGCAGAATTCTTCAGGCGATTATAATGTTCATCTGCTTTAAAAATCGCTGTTTCACCCTCGGATGTTTTGTATGCCCGGATGCCTTCAAAAACCGAATAGCCATAATGTAAGCTTTGGCTATATAAATCAATTTTTGCATCGGAAGCTTTTACAAATTCTCCGTTTAAATACAATATTGTGTCTTCGTTATAATACATATTAGATAATAGTGGATTTTCTTAATTCGATATTTTGTTTATTAACTGTTCCCGGAATTCTGCCATTAATATAATCAACTATCAAATCACCGACAGTCGACATGAAATAAAAATTTATGGGATCAATATCTTTTGTAACCATTGCATTATTAATGGTCCATTCAGCTGCTTTTCTTACCAGGGATGCTTCTTCTTTCATATTAAAATAGTCAAGCATCATTGCGGTTGATAACACCGAACCTAACGGATTTGCAATATCTTTTCCTGCAACCTGCGGGTAAGAACCATGAATGGGTTCAAATAAAGCTGATGAATTTCCAATGGAAGCCGAAGGTAACAATCCTAAGGAACCCGTAATAACACTTGCTTCATCACTTAAAATATCTCCAAACATATTTTCAGTAAGCATAACATCAAACTGTTTGGGATTTACAATTATCTGCATAGCGGCATTATCAACAAACATATAATCAACAGTAACATTTGCATAAGAAGGAGCTATTTGCTGAACTGTTTTTCTCCAAAGCCGGGACGTTTCCAAAACATTTGCTTTATCAACAAGGGTTAATTTTTTTCTTCTTGATTGCGCTGCTTTAAAAGCCAGGTGAGCAATCCTCTCTATTTCTGTTTTATTATAAACACAAAGGTCGGATGCTTCTGAAAGGTCTTCATTAATTTCTTTTGTCCCAAAATAAATTCCACCTGTTAGTTCACGATAAATTATAAAATCAACTCCTTCCAGCTGCTTACTTTTTAATGGAGATAAGTGTTGCAGTGAAGGGTAAGTGGTAACGGGACGGATGTTGGCAAATAACTGCAACGTCTTCCTTAATTTTAGTAAACCTTGTTCAGGCCTCACTTTTGCCGAAGGATCATTATCATATTTTGGATGACCGATGGCTCCAAATAAAATGGCATCGCTGTTTAAACAAGATTCTATGGTTTCATCAGGCAACGGGTTTCCTGTTTTATCAATTGCATCAGCCCCCATTAAACAATATGCATAATTAAATTCGTGATCAAACCTTTCTGCAACAGCGTTTAATACTTTTATTGATTGCTCCGTCACTTCAGGTCCAATGCCATCTCCGGGTATTACTGAAATCGTCTTAACCATAATTATGCATATTGTTTTTCAAATGATTCAATATCTTCTTTAATACTTACCAGGTAATCAATATCGTCGTAGCCATTAAGAAGGCAGTTTTTTTTGTATCTGTTTATCTCAAAAGTTTCTTCTTCTCCCGTATTATCAATTATTATTTTTTGATTTTCCAGATCAACGGTAAGAGTCGCTTTATTACCCTGCTGAAATATTTTTTGAAGAAATTCATCACTTACCTGAATAGGTAGAAGTCCATTGTTTAAAGAATTTCCTTTAAAAATATCTGCAAAAAAACTTGACACAATAACGGTAAAGCCATAATCAAGAATTGCCCATGCGGCATGCTCTCTGGAAGATCCACAGCCAAAATTTTTTCCTGCCACCAATATCTTCCCTTCATACTGCTGTTGATTTAAAACAAAATCTTTTTTTGGTTTGTTATCATCATTACTCTCATACCGCCAATCACGAAAAAGATTTTCACCAAAGCCTTCACGGGTGGTTGCTTTTAAAAACCGTGCAGGGATAATTTGATCCGTATCAATATTTTCCAATGGTAGTGGAACAAATCTGCTTTGTATAATTTTTACAGGTTGCATGAGTTAATTTAATAGCGTTCTTATATCTGTAACCACCCCGGTGATAGCCGAAGCAGCTGCTGTTAAGGGGCTTGCCAATAACGTTCTTGCACCGGCACCTTGTCTGCCTTCAAAATTTCTGTTACTGGTAGAAATGCAATATTCGCCAGCCGGAATTTTATCTTCATTCATTCCCAGGCAGGCGCTGCATCCGGCTTGACGTACTTCA
This sequence comes from Chitinophagaceae bacterium, assembly GCA_037721545.1. GTDB lineage: Bacteria > Bacteroidota > Bacteroidia > Chitinophagales > Chitinophagaceae > Ginsengibacter. Next base: position 7,324 of record JBBJOK010000056.1, on the reverse strand, counting down.
AATCCGGCTTCTTCAAAAATTTTATCAAGCCCTTCTTCTTTAATTTGTGCAGCCACCTGTTGTGATCCCGGTACGATCATTACTTTTACGTTCTCACTTTTCTTTTTACCTTTTACAACATCCGCAACTAAACGCAGGTCTTCAATTCTTGAATTGGTACAGCTCCCTATAAAAATATTTTGAACCGGCATGCCCAATAAAGAATTACCCTGTTGCAGTCCCATATATTCCAACGCTTTTAAAATATTTTTTCTGTCACCTTCATCCGTAATACTTTCCGCAGTTGGGATCAATCCATTTATCGCAATACCTAAGCCCGGGTTGGTACCATACGTTATCATTGGTTCAATGTGAGCAGCATCTATATTTATTTCTTTATCAAATACTGCATCTTCATCAGTCTTTAACTTTCTCCATTCATTTAATTTTCTCTCCCATTCTTCTCCTTGTGGCGCAAACTTTCTTCCTTTTATGTAATTAAATGTTGTTTCATCGGGTGCTATCATTCCGCCTCTTGCGCCCATTTCAATACTCATGTTGCAGATGGTCATTCTTGATTCCATTGAAAGGCTTGTTATTGCTGAACCTGCATACTCAACAAAATATCCGGTGGCGCCGCTTGCTGATATTTTTGAAATAATGTATAGAATAATATCTTTTGATACAACTCCTTTATTCAGCTCCCCATTTATATTTATCCGCATCACTTTTGGCCTGCTTTGCAAAACGCATTGCGATGCAAAAACCATTTCAACTTCACTGGTTCCGATACCAAATGCAATGGATCCAAATGCGCCATGGGTTGACGTATGACTGTCTCCGCAAACAATTGTCATACCTGGTTGTGTGATCCCTAATTCAGGCCCAATCACATGAACGATCCCCTGGTAGGGATGCCCTAAACCATATAATTCTATTTGATGGTTATTGCAATTTTCTATTAATTTATCTACCTGTAATCTTGACAGCTTGTCCTTAATGGGTAAATGCTGATTGATGGTGGGAACATTATGATCCGCTGTTGCAATGATTTGATGGGGACGAAATATTTTAAAACCTCTTTTTTCAATTCCCGCAAAAGCTTGCGGGCTTGTTACCTCATGAATAAAATGTTTGTCAATATAAATAACATCAGGGCCTTCTGGTATGGTTTTAACCAAATGCTTTTTCCATATTTTTTCAAATAATGTGGCCCCCTGTCCCC
>JBBJOK010000056.1:0-6020 GCA_037721545.1 Chitinophagaceae bacterium | reverse complement strand
TTAGAGGGGGCTTTATATTGCTTTGCCAATTGTAAAAGATTCTCTTCTTTTATTTCCTTGTGTATGTCTGCTAATTTTAAAAACTCAGTATATAGCACATCAATATCATTGCGGCTGTATTGGTAACCCAATTTTTGAAAACGAAAAGCAAGGGCACTGCGGCCACTTCTCGCAGTAAGCACAATTTTACTTTCTTCAGCACCAACCTCAACAGGGTCAATTATTTCATAGGTAAGTTTATTTTTCAAAAATCCGTCCTGGTGAATACCGGAAGAATGAGAAAAAGCATTTGAACCAACAATTGCTTTATTAGGTTGTACAGGCATTCGCATAATATCTGAAACCAACCTGCTGATAGGATTTAATTTTTTTGCGTTAATGCCAGTATGTAATCCTAGATGTTTGTGCTGCTTTAATATCATAACAACTTCTTCGAGGGAAGTATTACCAGCTCTCTCTCCTAAGCCATTTATGGTACATTCAATTTGCCGGGCTCCATTTACAACGCCTTCAACAGAATTTGCAGTTGCCAAACCTAAATCATTATGGCAATGACATGATATAATTGCTTTATCAATGTTGGGTACATTTTTAATAAGATAGGCGATTTTTTCGCCATATTGATGGGGCAGGCAGTAGCCTGTTGTGTCAGGAATATTTACAGTTTTTGCTCCTGCTTTAATTACCGCTTCAATTACTTTAGCTAAATATTTGTTGTCCGTTCTTCCGGCATCTTCTGCATAAAATTCAACATCATCTGTAAAGTTGCGTGCCCATTTTACACATTGAACGGCCCTTTTTAATATCTCGCCTTGTGTAGAATTAAATTTACTTTTTATGTGAAAATCTGATGTGCCTATACCCGTATGAATTCTTGGGCGCTTTGCATATCTTAAAGCTTTAGCTGCCACTTCAATATCATTTTGCACAGCCCGGCTTAATGCACACACAGTAGCATCTTTAATAATACGTGATATTTCAGTTACTGATTCAAAATCACCCGGGCTGGAAACAGGAAATCCGGCTTCGATAATATCTACGCCTAAATTTTCCAATTCTAATGCAAGTTCAATTTTCTCATTTGTATTTAACTTACACCCCGGAACCTGTTCGCCATCCCGTAGGGTAGTGTCAAAAATGAAAACTTTATTTTCAGGCATTGGAATAATTTAAACAGAGATGTTAGTGATAATTGATATTGGTTTACAATGGCGCTTTATAAAAATAAATTCTCTATTAAAGAATGTCTAATCAATATGTAATACTTTTTACACCCGTTAAACAATGCAAAATGAATAAAACCTTTATGTATAGAGGGTTTTAGGTTAAACCAGTTACGATGTCCAACCGCTCAACAGATGCACTTTTTCAATTGATTCATTCGCTTCAAAAGCAGGAAAAGCGCAATTTTAAGCTATATATAAAAAGAAATTCTTCTAATGAAGACATGAAGATCATTCAGCTTTTTGATGCTTTGGATGCTATGTCTGAGTATGATGAAGAAGTTTTAATGAGGAAAGCAACATCTCTAAAAAAGCAACAGCTTTCAAATACAAAAGCACATTTATACAAACAAGTGCTGGCAAGCTTGCGCCTCCTGGAAAGTAGAAATATTGATATACAGTTGCATGAGCAATTAGACAATGCAAGAATTCTTTACAACAAAGGCTTGTATCTGCAAAGCCTTAAAGTTTTGGATAAAATGAAGGAAACTGCAAAGGCAAATAATCAAATTAGCCTTCTTGTGCAGGTTTTGTTTTTAGAGAAAAAAATTGAAACACTACATATAACCCGCAGCCTTAAAGACAGAGCTGCGCAACTGATAGAAGAGGCGGATGATGTTAATGAACGGTTGCTGCGGATAACAAAACTTTCTAACCTGGCATTACAATTATACAGTTGGTACATAAATAACGGGCATGCAAGAAATGAAAAAGATGAAATAGAAATTGAAAATTATTTCACAGCTTACTTATCAGATGATCTTAAAAAAACAAAAGGGTTTTATGAAAAGTTATATCTGTATCAAAGTTATTGCTGGTATGCATTTATAAGGCAGGATTTTATCATGTATTACCGAAATACGCAACATTGGGTAGACCTGTTTCACCAGGAACCGTTAATGATAGATATTGAAACAGCAAGTTATATTAAGGGAATACATAATTTATTGAATGCGCATTTCATTTTACGCAATTATTCAAAGTTTGAAAATGACCTTCAACAATTTGAATTGTTTGCTAATTCTAATATTGTAAAGCAAAGTGATAATAACCGTATTCAGGTTTTTGTATACTTGTATATCGCAAAAATTAATCAGCATTTTTTAGACGGAACATTTGCGAAAGGTCTATTACTAGTCCCGATAATTGGTGATAAATTAAATGAATTTCAACTCCATCTAGACAGGCATCGCACTCTTGTATTTTATTACAAAATCGCTTCCCTCTATTTTGGCGCCGGGGAATTTGGCAATAGTATAGATTATCTAAATAAAATAATAAATTGGAAGGTTGATCTTAGAAATGATCTGCAATGCTATAGCAGATTACTTCACCTGATAGCACATTATGAGTTAGGGAATCTTGACCTTATGGAATACCTGGTAAAATCTGTTTACCGTTTTATGGCTAAAATGGAAAATTTGAGTTTGGTAGAAGAAGAAATGTTCAAGTTTTTACGTAAGTCATTTCGCTTATCTGCTAAAGAATTAAAACCTCAATTCGAAAAACTTTTATCAAAACTAAAGCAGTTTGAAAAAAACAAATTTGAAACACGTGCCTTTGTTTATCTGGATATTATTTCATGGCTGGAAAGTAAAGTATATGAGAAACCTGTTTATGAAATAATACGAGAAAAATATTTAGAAAGGAAAAAAGCGCTATAGAAACAAATCATAAACGCTTCGTATTTCTGAAGCTCAACTTTTATATCTTCACTTTATGCAAAAATTATCATTATCCAGAGCCATACAAATCCTATTTCTTTTCTTTATTGTTTTTGCTGGGTTATATTTTGCGAAACCATTTTTAGTTTCTTTCATTATTGCCGGTATACTTGCCATGTTGTTTCTTCCGCTAAGTCGCAGGATGGAAAAAAAAGGAATTAACCGGGGATTATCAGCCGTTTTTTGTATCCTCATTTTGTTAGCAGTAATCTCCGGCATAATTGCATTACTCACCTGGCAAATCGCCGGCTTATCCGAAGACTTTGGTAAAATGCAGGAGCATGCGGGCAAATCGATCGCCAAGCTTAAAGAAACGATCAGTAACACATTTGGTATTTCACCACAGAAACAACAGGAGATGATAAAGGAACAGCAATCTTCCGGGGCAGGTGGTGCAGGCAAAGTAGTAACTGCCATAATGGGTTCCATAATGAGTATGTTGGTAGATACGATACTGGTGTTTGTTTATATTTTTTTATTAATGTACTTACGATCTCACATTAAACAATTTATTTTAAAACTGGTACCTCAGGATGAAAAAGCAAAAACTGTAAAAATCATTGATGACTCTTCACAAGTAGGGCAAAAATATCTTTCGGGTATGGGGATGATGATCGTTATACTCTGGATTATGTATGGGATAGGGTTTTCAATTGTAGGTGTAAAAAATGCATTATTTTTTGCCATGCTCTGCGGCCTGCTGGAAATTATACCGTTTATTGGAAATCTTGCGGGTACTGCTTTAACATTGATAATGGCGCTATCACAGGGAGGAGGTTCAAATATGATCATAGGAATATTAATTACTTATGGCTGTGTTCAATTTATACAAACATATATTCTTGAGCCGTTAGTAGTAGGCGCACAGGTAAAAATCAATCCCTTGTTTACTATTATTGCTATAGTAATAGGCGAGTTGGTTTGGGGTATCCCGGGAATGATATTAGCCATACCATTGTTAGGTATTGCAAAAATTATTTTTGATAATATAGAACCTTTAAAACCTTATGGCTTTTTGATTGCGGAAGAAAAAAAGAAAAATGACAGCAGTTTTATTGACAAAATAAAAGGCTGGTTTAAATAGCCACATTTACAAGTAATATTGTATTATTAATCAGACTTATTTAACCACAAAAACCAGTAAATAAATTACAGTATGAAAAAAACATTATGCCTTATCCTTGTTTGTTTTGGATCTGCTATTGCGTTTGCTCAAAATTTAAATGCTGATATTGCAATAATTCCTGAACCGGTTTCTATAACCAAAAATACCGGCAGATTTTCTTTACAACAAAATACAGTCATACTTGCTCCTGATATTCCTGAAATGAAAGAAGTTACCCGATTTCTTAAAGACAGGTTATCAACTCCCACAGGGATGCAGGTGAGTGTACAAAATACTGCAACATCGGCTGCTATACAATTAGTATTAAATAAAACAATGAACGCTGCCCTTGGCAATGAAGGGTATAATCTATCAGTAACTCCAACCAATGTTATTATTAAAGCAAACAAACCCGCAGGCTTATTTTATGGTATGCAAACATTGTTGCAATTATTCCCAAAAGAAATTGAAAGTGCCACCCCGGTTATGAATGTATCATGGTCTGCACCCTGTGTGGAAATTACCGATTATCCCCGTTTTGGATGGAGAGGTTTGATGTTCGATGTATCCCGCCATTTCTTCACAAAAGAAGAAGTAAAACAATATATAAATAACATGGTGCGGTATAAATATAATTTGCTTCACCTGCACTTAACAGATGATGAAGGCTGGAGAATTGAAATTAAAGGGTTACCAAAATTAACAGAGGTGGGAGCGTGGAATGTAAAAAAAGTCGGTTACTTCGGAACATTTTCACCACCTACGCCTGATGAACCACGTAACTATGGCGGTTTTTATACACAGGAAGATATTAAAGAACTGGTGCGATATGCAAAAGATCGTTTTGTAGATATTCTACCGGAGATTGATGTGCCCGGCCATAGCCTTGCAACGGTTGTTTCCTATCCAGAATTATCTTGTACACCCGGAGTAGAAAAATATAGTGTGCGTTCAGGTGAGCAAATTATGGATTGGAGCAAGGGAGCACCTCCAATTGCATTAGTAGATAATACACTTTGCCCTGCCAACGAAAAAGTGTATCAGTTTTTAGATAAAGTAATAACCCAGGTTGCACAACTTTTTCCTTTTGAATATATTCATATGGGTGGTGATGAAGCGCCGCATAATTATTGGGAAAAAACACCTGCTATTAAAACATTAATGCAAAAAGAAGGTTTGAAAAGTATGGAAGAAGTACAAGGCTACTTTACTAAACGGGTCGAAAAAATAGTGCAATCAAAAGGTAAAAAATTTATGGGTTGGGATGAGATACTGGAAGGTCCGTTACCACAGAGCGCTGCTGTAATGAGCTGGCGGGGTATAAAAGGTGGGGTTGAAGCAGCAAAGAAAAAACATGAAGTAGTAATGAGCCCTACTACCTTTGCTTATATTGATTACATGCAGGGTGATCCTATTGTTGAGCCTCGCATTTATGCCGGTTTACGTTTAAACAAGTCGTATCAATTTGATCCGTTACCCGAGGGTGTAGATGCAAAATATATAAAAGGAGGCCAGGCAAATTTATGGACAGAACAGGTTTATAATATGCGGCATGCTCAATATATGACGTGGCCGAGAGCATTTGCTATTGCAGAATCTGTATGGTCACAAAAGGAAAAGAAAAATTGGAATCACTTTTTTAATCGGGTAGAAAAACATTTTGAACGCTTTGATGTTGCAGATATAAAATATGCCCCGTCGGTTTATGATCCCATTTTTATGGTTAGCAGAACACCTGATAAAAATTTAAAGATAGAGCTAGGTAAAGAGGTAGAAGCCCTGGACATCTATTATACATTTGACAATTCATTTCCTGATAATTTTTATCCAAAATATACCGCAGCCTTGGTTCCTCCCAAAGATGCTGTTATGCTTAAAGTAATTACGTACAAAGGCAAAAAACCTGTTGGCAGAATGATTTCGATGCCTATCGAAGAATTAAAAAAGAGGGCAGATAAAAAGTAGTTT
>JBBJOK010000368.1:0-3183 GCA_037721545.1 Chitinophagaceae bacterium | reverse complement strand
GCCAATCTTGATCAGATAAAAGAAGCAAATGATTTAGGTATTCTTGATGGTGTTACTACTAATCCTTCCCTAATGGCAAAAGAAGGTATTAAAGGCCCTGAGGCTGTATTTAATCATTATAAAACCATTTGCGAAATTGTAAACGGGGATATAAGCGCTGAAGTAATTTCAACTGAATTTAATGCAATTGTTGAAGAAGGTCAAAAGCTTGCCGCCATCCATAAAAATATTATAGTAAAAGTACCTATGATAAAAGATGGTGTTAAAGCAATCAAGTGGTTTACCGATAACGGCATTAAGACAAACTGCACGCTGGTATTTTCTGCGGGGCAGGCTATTTTAGCCGCAAAGGCAGGCGCCGCATATATTTCACCATTTATCGGAAGAATTGATGATAGTGGTTGGGATGGCATGTTATTAATAGAACAGATGTCACATATTTTTCAGGTGCAGGGATATAAATCAGAAATTTTAGCGGCATCTATCCGCTCTCCGAATCATATTATCAGATGTGCTGAAGCAGGAGCTGATGTTGTTACATCCCCTTTAGAATCTATTTTAGGATTATTAAAACATCCGTTAACAGATATTGGCCTTGCCAAATTTTTAGAAGACGCAAAGAAATCTGCCTGATCTGAATAACTAATAGCCGAACAAAGGTTTATCGTTTCTTGAATTTATGGTTGCTGCACCAATAAGCTCATCTGACCGGCTGGTGAAAGATTTATAATACACAAGGATGGTATACGAATTTTCAGCTTCAAAATAATTGCCATCTACTTCCATCCGGTTTGCTCCTTTATTTTTATCTGCAACAACATAAGTGTAATTATAATAGCCTTGTTTTAAAAAGAGATCGGTTTCGTATAAACCTTTTGCCGAATTGAATTGCATTTTAGTACTATCTGTAAAGGCATAATCGGTTAGTTGCCCAAATAAATATATATCCTTGTTATTATACACTGCACTATCCGGAGGTAAATAGCTAAAGTGAACAGTTGCATAATCGCTTTGCCAAAAAGGGTTAATGCTTTGTGTTGTCTCTACTGTATACATGCCATTTAAATCACGGTAATAAACATATCGTTCACCTGATCTTTGAACATCCGTTCTTACATAAACATCAGTAGAATATTTTTTGTATTCGGCACTTTTTACCCGATCAGTCTGCAAATGAAAATCACGCAGATCAAGCCAACGCCATTCTTTACCGGAAGGAAAAATTAAATTATTTTCTGTGCTATATTCAAGGGAATTACCACGAACAAAAGTGGGAGCAATATTAGTGACAGCATTATCCCAGCGATTGTTTTGCAGCACTACAACACTTATTTGCTGTGCCGCACTAAAAGCATTTAAGCCATTAATATTAACGTTAAACTCCAGCCGTTGATGCGTACGAAAATATTGTGGCGAAAACGGCTGCGTTATTTTTGCTGAAATAATAGATTTGTTATCAACCACCAATAGCCTTTTTGCAAAAGCAAGCCTGGAAGTATCTCCATCCAAAAAAACTTTTAATAAATAGTTACCTGATTTTGTGGGATAAGAATTTTTCTCCGGAAGGGTTGCCTGGTAATGCGTGTATTTTGTAAAAGCGATGGATGAAAACCTGTAATTGTTTATCCGCATTTGCGTGAAGCCTTTCAGGTAATCAAACTGGCTAAGGTTTATCGGCATCCAGTTTTTATCACACAATTGATAGGTATAATAGTAATATTTCACACCCGCCTGCAGATCATCAAAATGTAATTCAACCTGGTCAGTAGTGTTTAAGTTAATCACCGGTATTGATAACTGGTTTCCATAATTATGAAACCGAACCGTTTTTATGTTGTTTTTATAAATGCTGTCAGCAACCTGTGCAGTTAGGCCATAAGTATAAAGTAAAAAAATATTTATCAAAATATATTTGAGAAGGTGCTTATACAGGTACATCTAAATGATTTAAAAAAATTAGTTTTACAAGATACCAAAAGTATGCGGTTTGAATGTTTCATCTTTTATAGCAAAACGAATCGCTTTTAACAGGCAAAAAACATTTTCACGCTTTATTATCGGGCTTGCCATTACTGCAACAATGATAAGTGTAGCAGTGATGCTAGTTGCACTAAGCTTTGTTAATGGTTTCCAAAATGTTATCAGTAATAAGGTTTTTAGCTTTTGGGGGCACATCAGGGTTCAGCAAAATGTAGTTACGCAGTCTAACATTGCGGAAGAATACCCGATTGAAAAAAATGATTCTATTGAAAATTTTATCCGCTCCCAAAACGAGGTAAAAAGTATTGAGCGCTATGCCACCAAATCATCAATAATAAAATATAAAGAAGACATAGAAAGTGTTTTATTAAAAGGCGTTGATAACACTTTTGATTTTGGTAGGATCAAAGATTTTTTAGTACAGGGCAAATGGCTTTCGTTTACAGATAGTGGGTACAGCAAAGAGATAAATATTTCGGCTTACACAGCCAATCAATTACAGGTAAGTGTAAATGACAGTGTTGATATTTTTTTTATACAGAGTGACGGGAGCAAGCGGGCCAGGCGATTAAAGATTGCCGGAATATTTAAAACAGGCATAGGAGAATATGATGAACATTTTTGTTTGGGTGATCTCAAATTGATACAACGATTAAATGACTGGAGACCGAATGAAATTGGCGGGTATGAAATATTTTTAAAAGATTACCAGCAAACAGACTCCTTAAATAATTTATTATACGATGCGGAAGCATTGCCCGATAGATGGCACAGTAAAACTATTAAAGAAATTTATCCCAATATTTTTGACTGGCTTGATCTTCAGGGAAGAATTAAAACGATCCTGCTTTCCATAATGATGGTAGTAGCGGTAGTAAATTTAATTACCTGTTTAATTATACTTGTACTGGAAAGAACCAAAATGACCGGGATATTAAAAGCCGTTGGTGCAACTAACTGGAGTATTCAAAAAATATTTTTATACAATACAACTTTTATTGCCATAACAGGTATTATTGCGGGTACCCTCCTTGGCCTGGGCATTTGTTTATTACAGGAGAAAACAGGTTTTATTAAATTAAATGAAGAAGCTTATTATATGAATGTTGCGCATGCAGATGTGGTATGGTGGCAGGTAGTAGCAGTAGATGCCGCAACTTTATTGATCAGCTTTATTTTACTAATAATCCCAACCATATTAGT
>JBBJOK010000367.1:0-3197 GCA_037721545.1 Chitinophagaceae bacterium | reverse complement strand
ATGCAGAAACTAATAAGACCTACCAATTCACATCAAAAATTGTATTTCTAAATGCCTCGGCATTAAATTCTTCATGGGTACTTATGAATTCAGCTACTGACATATGGCCTAATGGTTTAGGCAGCAGTTGTAACGAGCTAGGCCATAATGTAATGGATCATCATTACAATTGCGGCGCATCAGGAAAAGTAGAAGGTTATGAGGATAAATATTATTACGGTAAAAGGGCGAATGGTTTTTATATTGTACGGTTTGCCAATTTATTTGGTGATAACCGTAATTATCTAAGAGGCTTTGGATATCAAGGTGGCGCAAGCAGGCAAGGCTGGGGCCGGGACGTAGCTGAATTACAAATTGGCGGACAATTTAAAGATGCCCTTTCAGAACCAGGACAATGGACGATAGGTATGACGGGCTTTGGAGAGATTTTGCCTTATCATGAAAATAAAATTTCTCTTGATAAAAACACAAAAGACAAATGGGGATTACCGGTACTAGCAATGGATTGCGAACTAAAAGAAAATGAAAAGGAGATGAGAAAAGATATGATCTCAGAAAGCAAAGCCATGCTTGAAGCAGCAGGAATTAAAAACGTAACAACGTGGGATAGCGGGCATGCAATGGGACATGGTATTCATGAAATGGGAACTGCACGAATGGGTAAGGACCCAAAAACATCGGTATTAAACGAATGGAATCAGGTTTGGGATGCAAAAAATGTTTTTGTTACAGATGGTGCATGCATGACATCCTCTGCATGTCAAAACCCTTCATTAACTTACATGGCACTTACAGCACGGGCTGCAGATTATGCTGTAAATGAATTAAAAAAACAAAATCTTTAATTAATAAAAATAAATTATGACTAACGATAAGACAGATCTTTTTTCAGCATCCAGAAGGGATTTTCTAAGAAACACAGCCATAACTGCTGCAGGTTTTATTATACTTCCCCGACATGTTTTGGGAGGTAAGGGATATGTTGCACCCAGCGATCGCTTGTTAATTGCAGGCGTAGGAGTTGGCGGAAAAGGCCAGAGCGATATTGCCAGTTTCTATAAAAGCGGTAAAGCAGAAATAGCTTTTTTGTGTGATGTTGACGACCGAAGGGCTGCAAACTCAGTTAAAGCTTTTCCCAAGGCAAAGTACTATAGAGATTGGCGGGAAATGTTTGATAAAGAATCAAAAAACTTTGATGCTGTATCAGTTGCCACTCCAGATCATAACCATGCTGTAACTACATTAGCTGCAATGCAATTAGGCAAACATGTGTATGTACAAAAGCCGTTAACGCATGATGTTTATGAGGCAAGGGTTTTAACTAATGCTGCTAAAAAATATAAAGTCGTAACCCAGATGGGTAATCAAGGGGCCAGTGGTGATGGCGTTAGGCAATTGATTGACTGGTATGAAGCAGGTAAAATTGGAAAAGTTCACACAGTTTGGTGCTGGACGGACAGGCCGGTTTGGCCGCAGGGAATACAATGGCCTGCACAAAAAGCAGAAGTGCCACAGGGGTTGGATTGGAAACTTTGGTTGGGTACGGCGCCTTATAAAGATTATGTTGAAAAGCTTGTACCCTTTAACTGGCGTGGATGGTGGGATTACGGTACAGGGGCATTAGGAGACATGGGTGCTCACATAATGGCACCGGCTTTTACTGTTTTGGATTTAAAATATGTAAACGATGTGCAGGCAAGTGTAGGCAGTGTTTATGTTGATGAATTTAAGCGTGGTTATTTTCCAGAAAGCTGCCCTCCTTCAAGCCATGTTATCCTTAATTTTCCCAAGACGGCTAAAACAAAACACAAAGTAACACTACATTGGATGGATGGTGGTATTCAACCTGAAAGACCAAATGAATTGTTACCAAATGAAGTGTTTGGTGATGGCGGAAACGGCACTTTATTTATAGGCACTAAAGGCAAAATGATGTGTGGCACTTATGGAGCAAATCCTAAATTATTACCAACAAGCAGAACCCAGGAGGTAAAAGTGAAACAAACTATTGCCAGAGTACCCTTAGGTGCAGAAGGCCACTATGCTCAATGGGTAGAGGCATGTATTGCAGGTCTTGGAAATAAAGAGGTAAGTTCTCCTTTTGCTACGGCAGGTCCATTAACCGAAGCGATGTTAATGTCAAACCTTGCAATTAGAGCCCATGATTTTCGTGTACCAAGAACCGATGGGAAAGGTTTCACATATCCCGGACGAAACATAAAACTTGTGTGGGATAATGATAATATGAAAGTCACCAATTTTGATGATGTAAATCAATTTATAAAACGTGAATACCCTAAAGGTTTTAATCTTAGCGCTTAATAAATAAATTATCATACTTTAAAAATAAATTTATGGAACGAAGAGAAGCAGTACAATATATTTCACTCCTTTTAGGTGGAACGCTTGTGGGAAGTAATGCATTTTTAACAGGGTGCAAAACCAAAACCGGAAAGCAAACTAATTTTGATGAGGATGATATAGCATACCTGAATGAAGTTGCGAATACTATTCTACCAGAAACTTCCACACCGGGAGCAAAAGCTGCTATGGTAGGGCAGTTTATGACCGTAATGATAAATGATTCTTATGAAGAAAAGGATCAAAAAATATTTCATGAAGGCATGAAGAAGCTTAACGATCTTTCTGAGAAAACTTACGATGGGTCTTTTATGAAAATCAATGAAAAACAGCGTCTTGAACTTTTGGTTAAACTAGATCAGGAGCAAAAAGCTTACATGAAGAATAAAAAGAAGGAAGAGCCTTCTCATTATTTCCGCATGATGAAAGAGCTAACTATGCTTGGTTATTTCACTTCAGAAATTGGATGTACAAAAGCAAGACGTTATGTTGAATCCCCTGGAAAATATGATGGTTGTGTTCCTTACAAAAAAGGAGATAAAGCTTTCGCTTAAAATATAACTCTATGGTGTATCAAAGAAGAGATTTTTTAAAAACTACGGCGAAAGGCATTGCCATTACTGCAATTACTGGTAAGTTATTTGGTTGTAATTCTTCTTCAATGGCTGGTTCTACAAATACGATCAAAGATTTCGGCTTGCAACTTTATACCTTAAGGGATATATTGCCAAAAGACCCTAAAGGAATTTTGAAGCAGGTAGCCACAATGGGTTACAAACAGATTGAAAGTTATGAAGGGGAAAAAGGTATGTTTTGGGGCATGAGCAATATTGAAT
>JBBJOK010000366.1:0-3202 GCA_037721545.1 Chitinophagaceae bacterium | reverse complement strand
ATTCTCTTGAGGGAACAATTATTAATGCCTGCGTTTTTTTAATTTGAGCATCCAGCTTTTGCAAAATGGGGATTAAAAAAGCCAGTGTTTTTCCTGATCCTGTAGAAGAGAGAAGGAGTATGTTATTATTTGTTTCAATTGCTTCGATAGCAGCCACCTGCATATCATTAAGTGCATCAATATTTAAATTTGAAAGCAACTTTTCGGTAGAATAATTAATTGTTTGCATTTGTGCAAAAGTATGAAACTTAACATGGGCTGATACATAGTTCGGTTTTAGTTAGCATAAAGTCTCATGATCCAATTTACCCCTAAAATATACCATTCACTAAAAAAATACTACCGCTTAACTTTAAATTAATATAGTGTTTCCTTAATTAAAATAGTTTTGCATTTCCAAAACTTTTAATCATGAAACCTTTACTATCATTTCTTTTAATTTTTTTTACAGGATCAATTTCTTACGCTCAGCAAATTACCGGTAGCATTAAAGATGAACAGGGAAAAGCCCTTTCGGGTGCAACGGTTGCATTAAAAAAAACCACTGATTCCGCGGTCGTTAAATTAGGCGTAACCAATTCAACAGGAGGTTATTCATTTTCAAGTATTGCTAAAGGAACATATTTTATAAATACCTCTCACGTGGGTTATGCCATAATTAATTCTCCCGCTTTTGAGGTAAGTGGCGAAGGCGCAATTATAGCACCTGAAGTTTTATTAAGTAAATCATCTGGTACTTTAAAAGATGTTACAATTCTAGCCACAAAACCTGTAATTGAGGTTAGGGCTGATAAAACAATTTTAAACGTAGAAGGCAGTGTAAATGCGGTAGGCCAGGATGCATTGGAATTGTTGAGAAAATCGCCAGGGGTTATGGTTGATAAAGATGACAACCTTAGCTTGAGTGGTAAAAATGGAGTTCAGGTATATGTTGATGGAAGGCCAACTCCATTATCGGGCGCTGACCTTGCTGCTTATTTAAAAACATTACAGTCATCTTCAATAGAAGCAATTGAGATTATTACCAACCCATCTGCAAAGTATGAAGCTGCTGGTAATGCCGGTATTATAAATATCAGGTTGAAAAAGAATAAATCACTCGGTACCAACGGATCAGTAAATGCGGGTTATAGTATTGGTGTTTATCCTAAATATAATGGTGGTTTCTCATTAAATCATCGCGATAAAAACATTAATGCATTTGGAAATTTTAACCATAATGATAATCTTAATGAAAAGGATATAAACTTATATCGTAAGCAACTTGATACATTGTTTGATCAGAAATCAATCATGACAAACTCAGGTAATAGTCAAAACTTTAAAGCAGGTATGGATTATTTTATTAACAAAAAAAGTACGGTTGGTATAATGATTAATGGAAATCTTGGAGAAAATGAATTGTATAATGACAGTCGTACGCCTATATCATACATTCCTACTGGCCAACTTGTTAAAACCCTTACGGCAACAAACTCTACTATCAGCAATCGTAAGAGTGGTAATCTTAATCTTAATTATAAGTATTCAGTTGCAGGCGGCGCTGACCTTAACATAGATGCTGATCGTGGTCTATACCGGATTAAGAGCGACCAGATGCAACCGAATAATTATTACGATAAAGCAGGTATTTTATTCAGCACCCGCATTTATAATTTTATCGCACCTACAGATATTGATATTTACACTCTAAAAACAGACTATGAGCAAAATTTTAAAAAGGGCCGTTTAGGTATTGGTGGTAAAACATCTTTTGTAAAAACATCTAATATTTTTAATCGCTTTGATATTATTTCGGGAAATAGATTTTACGACAGTACAAGAAGCAATAGTTTTAAATACAAAGAAAACATTAATGCTTTGTATGTTAATTACAATAAGGCATTTAAAGGTTTTATGGTACAGTTTGGTGTTCGTATGGAAAATACAAATCTTGAAGGAGTATCAGATGGATACAAGTGGAGCGGTTCAAAATTCGTTGCAAATAATGATGGCTTTGAACGTAACTATACTGATTTCTTTCCGAGTGGTGCCATTACTTTTAATAAAAAGCCAACCAGCCAATGGGGTTTACGCTACAGCCGCAGAATTGACAGACCGGCTTATCAGGATCTGAATCCATTTGAATTTAAATTAGATGAATATACTTTTCAAAAGGGTAATATAAACCTGCGGCCGCAATACACTAATAGTTTTGCTGTTACTCATACTTATAAGTACACCTTAAACACCACTCTAAATTATAGTCATGTAGTTGATGTGTTCACTCAGTTAA
Source organism: Chitinophagaceae bacterium (assembly GCA_037721545.1). Classification (GTDB taxonomy): domain Bacteria; phylum Bacteroidota; class Bacteroidia; order Chitinophagales; family Chitinophagaceae; genus Ginsengibacter. Next base: position 927 of record JBBJOK010000366.1, on the reverse strand, counting down.
TTGATACTGCTGAATTATCAAAAAGCTTTATTACTAAAAAGAATCTTGCAACGCAGGATGTAGCCAGCTTAAACATAAGTTACCCCTTTAGTAAGAAATGGTATAGTGTTTTCTCAAATTTAAATGCAAATTATTCCCATTACAAAGCAGATTTTGGAACAGGAAGAATTGTGGACCTTGATGCTTTTGCATTTGGTATTTATCAACAGCATAGTTTTAAATTAGGTAAAGATTATACAGGTGAATTGAGTGGATTTTATAATTCACCTTCCATTTGGCAGGGTACATTCAAAAGTAAAAGTATGTGGGGAGTAGATGCAGGCTTATTAAAACTCATATTAAAAGGCCAGGGATCAGTAAAATTTGCTGTAAGTGATATTTTTAAATCTATGCGGTGGGGAGGTGTAAGTAATTTTGCTGGGCAATATATAAAAGCAAACGGTGGTTGGGAAAGTAGGTTGTTTAAATTAAACCTTAGCTATCGTTTTGGCAACAACCAGGTAAAAGCTGCCCGTCAACGTAAAACAAGCCAGGAGGAGGAAAACCAACGTGTGAATGGAGACGGCGGAGGGATATCAAGATAAATATAAAATTTCTATTGAAAACAATGGTCCCGTATTAAAACGGGGCCTTTTTTTTTGAAGCTGATTCTTGTTTCATATAGTTGAATAAGGATTCCTATTGCCTTTGGTGTGCAATTTGTATAGTAGTGTACTTTTCCTTCTCATGAATATTGTATATCGTTTAATTATTTTCAGTTTCATTTTAATCACGCAAGCTTGCTCTTTAACCAAAGACCCACAAAAAAGGGAAATAAAACTTTTGCAAAAAGGCATAATAAAAGAAGATACCAGTTATGTATATTGGTTGCCCTATGCACAAGGTTCAACTCAGCGTATGGTGCAGGGATATTTTAGCAGTTATTCG
>JBBJOK010000365.1:0-3215 GCA_037721545.1 Chitinophagaceae bacterium | reverse complement strand
GGGTTTTGAGGAGTAAATTGCGTAAACTATAATTTGTTGTGCGTCTTGCTATTGTGACACTGCTAACTTGAAATTGACTGCAAAAAACAAACAGAAAAAATAAATACAAACAATGGACAAAGGAGCACATTTTTATAGATGCGATTTTCAAGTTCACACACCAAGAGACATCAATTGGAATGGTGACAGACCTTTAACCGCAGACCAACGAAAAGTTTATGCTGACGACTTTATAAAAAAATGTAGAGAGTTAGGACTTCATTCAGTTGCAATAACCGACCATCACGACTTTGGTTTTTACCCAATCATAAAAGAAGCGGCAAACACAGAACTTGATGACGCAGGACAACCAATTCCTGACAATAATAAAATTATTGTTTTCCCCGGCCTTGAATTGACTTTTTCTACTCCCTCTTGTCAAGCTATACTCATTATTGATTCTGACTATTCAATAAACAATCTTAATCAGATTCTTCACTTGTTTGGAATAACACCAAACTCTGCTGATGAAACTATAACGATAGAAACTGTTCCGATTACAAATACCGATGTAAATGGCTTTGAAGAACTTTATGACAAGCTAAATACGATTGAAGCATTACGAGGAAAATTTATTGTTCTACCAAACTTAAATGAAGGTGGCAAACATACTTTACTTCGTGCTGGGAGTTCCGAGCACTATAAAAAAATGCCTTGTGTGGGTGGATATGTTGACGGCTCAATTTCACAACATGGAACAGGGAACACTAATATAGTAAACGGAGTTGCGAGAGAAATGGGGGCATAAAAGTGTTGCGTTATTTCAAACTTCCGACAGCAGACAAAGCGATTTCGGAATTCTTGGAACATATTCTACTTGGGTAAAGTGGGCAACCCCAACAGCAGAAGCATTGCGACAAGCATGTTTAGCAAAAGAATCAAGATTAAGCCAAACAGCACCTGACCTCCCCCAAATTCACATTACCAAAATTGATGTTACTAATTCACGATTCCTTGGTTCGTTCACATTTGAGTTTAATCAGCAATACACAGCTCTTATCGGTGGTAGAGGAACAGGCAAATCCACGATACTTGAATATTTAAGGTGGGATTATGTGACCAAACAGCAATCAACTTTGCTCCAGAAGAACAATCAGAAATTGAAAAACGAAGTCAAGCTCTTATTGAAAAAACATTAGTGCCTTTCAATGGTGAGGTTCGTGTTACATTCAGCTTAAATGGAATTATTCACATCGTAAAACGAAATTCAGTTACTAAAGAAACGGTTTTGAAAATCGGTGACGGAGAATTTGAACAAGTCAAGGAAGAAGAAATTCGTAGGATACTTCCTATTCAAGCATACAGTCAAAAACAGTTGAGTAGTGTCGGTGTAAGGACAGAAGAACTAAAAAGGTTTATTCAACTTCCTATTGCAAATCAATTGAACAATTTGAAGTTTCAAGTTTCTGACAATGCTAAAAAAACAAAAAGCAGTTACAACAACTTCGTAAGAAAAAAGGAAATTCAAAACGAAGTTGACCAATTTAATCTTGAGATTAAATCTCTAAACAATCAAGTAGAGAACTTACGCAAATTACTGACAGGTATTTCCGATGCAGACCAAATAATAATTAGTAAGAAACAGAAATTTGACAATGAGCAAAACTTAATTAACAAGTCGCAGTCAGAGATAACTGTTATTGCAAATAAAATTTCAGAACTCATTGAATCGTTACAACGCTACCCCGAACCATTCCCAACAAATCAAACTATAGAAAATCTTGAACTACTAAAATCAATTGATGATACGAGAACAAAAAAGTTTGATGAATTAAAAGCAATTGCGAAGCAATTGCAAAATTCCTTAAATGCAGAAAATTTAAGTGAACTTAATGGTTACATTTCTCAATGGGAAAAACTTAAAGAAGATTTTGAAATACAATATGAAGGTGTTAAAGCAAAGGCATCTTCCAACCAAACGCAACTTAACGAAATACGAAGAATTGAAACACGACTTCAAGAATTAGCAAACGCTTTGAACGAGAGAAATTCTATTCTAAAGGAATTGGGTAATCCTGAAGTAGAATTTAATCAATTGAGAGAAGAATGGTATCTCTTACATCAAAGAAAAGTTGATTTGCTTAATGAGCAATCGCAAAATTTTTCCGAACTCTCCAAAGGGTTTATTAAAGCAGAAGTAACCAAAAGCATTGACATAAGACAAATTAAAAATCAAATAACATCAGCTTTTCAAGGAACAAGAATTAATGAAGTAAAAATACAATCGCTTTGCGACAGTATTCTTTCCACAGACAATCCTTTGAATAGCTGGAAAGAAATTTTGAGTGAGTTGAAATTACTTGCTGAATTAAAAATATCAGAGGACAAGAATGTAGAAATTCCCGAAACACCAGTTCTCAATAATTGTGATTACAATAAAGGAAACAAAACAAGAATTGTTGAGTTATTGACACCCGATAATTGGTTGAACATTGCAACCACTGAAATAGAATTCAATCCCGAATTCAAATACTCAACCAACAATCAAATGGGAGATGTTATTTTATTTTCAGAAGCATCGGCAGGACAACAGGCGACAGCACTTCTAACAGTATTGCTAAATCAACCCGGGACTCCTTTAATCATTGACCAACCAGAGGACGACATTGATAACAGGGCAATTGAAGAAATCATAAAAAACATTTGGGATGCAAAGAAAAAGCGACAACTAATCTTTACAAGCCACAACGCAAATTTGGTAGTTAACGGTAATGCAGAACTTGTAATTTGCTGCGACTACCGAGAATCAGGAAACCAAACAAGAGGAACAATAAAAGCAGAGGGTGCAATTGACTATAAAGTTGTGAGAGATGAAATAACATCTGTAATGGAAGGAGGAGAGAAAGCATTCCGACTAAGAAAGGACAAGTATGGATTTTGAACTGAACAGCTTCTTGGATAGAGAAGCACGAACGCACAATCGAGAAGGACGGCCTCACCGTTTGTAAGCGATGAGGTGCGCCTCTCACACCACTGCACGTACTGGTCTTGTATACAGCGGTTCATTAAGTTGTGGGGATACTTTTAAGTAATGTTCAAGCATGGATACGTAACCGCGTTTCTTTAGTGTTTCCAGCGTAACGGTCGTTAACCGAAGCCGAAAGCAGCTGACAGGCTTTTAGGCATATTCAACTGCTTTCGGTGTATGTAAAAAAGAGCCGTTATCTATTCTTTAG
>JBBJOK010000364.1:0-3229 GCA_037721545.1 Chitinophagaceae bacterium | reverse complement strand
ATAAGAGCAGGGAGCTTTTGCAGCTCATGGATAATGATCCTTATCAATTTATACTTTGGCATGAAGAATCGGATCGTAAAAGATTAATGGGTTTTAAACACAGAACGTTTAATACAACAGACCTTTTATATTTTATAGAATTTTTGAAACATCATTATTCAAAAAATGATTCTTTAGAATCGGCATTTTTTAATGATCAAACAATAATACCAGGAGGTTCGAAAGTCGCTTCTTTGAATATTACTATAGAACGGGCTTTGAATTATTTTTACTTCAACTTTTTTTCGTTAGAAGATTCACCTGCCCGCACAGTTAAACATATAGCGTCTCCACAAAAAAAATCTTCCTGCAAAAGATTAAATATGTTTTTACGATGGATGGTTCGCAACGATAACACCGGTGTAGACTTTGGTATATGGAAAAAAATTTCTCCTGCAGCGTTGATCTGTCCTATAGATGTACATGTGGCAAGAGTTGCCAGGCATTTTAATTTATTGGATCGCAAACCAACGGATTGGCAGGCTGCGCTGGAATTAACCAATAACCTTCGTAAATTAGATCAATCAGATCCGGTAAAATATGATTTCGCCTTATTTGGGCTGGGAGTAATGGGTAAATTTTAAAACAATTGTATGTTCAAACAAATTATCAATTGGTATAAGAGCAGAAAACCATTTATCCGTTTGATAATAAGTATAGTTTGCTGGAGTTTATTCTGGATAATGATTGAGTTTTTGGACATTTTAATTTGGCCTGACGAAGTACAGGATTCTGTAATAGAAAATATTTTAAATGGGATTTTTATGGGAATTCTTTTTACATGTTTTGAATCATGGAGGTTAATAAAAAAGCTTTTTACCAAAAATAGGCCGGCTGAAAAGTCAACTTGAATTGCTGAAGCGACAACAGAAAACTACCTAATAACTATTCAACCTGAAACCCGATTAAGGCTTTATAAGGGTAAATCACTAAACCGTTTCATAAATAAATAAAACCCTGAAAAATTAAACCACGTATATAATTGCCAGTCTTATTTACTAAGCTATTAAATGATTTGTTAAACGCAACTATCAGCAGCAAATAGCGTCTTATCTTTATAAACAATTAAAAAACACTAAATGAAAAGTAAGTTTACTTTATTAGTTATAATGTTATTTGCCGGAATTTTAAGTATTCAGGCACAACAAGGTGGTCAAAAACGTACCGTTGAAGAACGCGTAAAATTAGCTGTAGTCAGGATGAACGATAGTTTAAAACTTAGCACTGTTCAGCTTGCTGATGTTGAAATCGCTTTATCTGATTACTATAAAGGTCAAGATAAAATCCGTGAAGCATTAGCTCCTGGTGCAAGACCAGAAAGAGCTGATGTAGAAAAATTAGGAGATATCAGGGATGCAAAGATTAAAGTATTTTTAACCGAGCCGCAATATAATAGGTATATAGAAATGCAAAATGCAATACGTAAAAGAGCCAATGGACAGCGGCCCGGAGGTCAATAAATTTATATAATTTATCAGAGCCCTGAACTATGTTATGTTCAGGGCTTTTTATTTTGTGCAATTTTAATTTATCTTTTACCGCACAAGTCATTGATCAAGATTCATTCAGGCAATTATTTATTCTTTGTGTCAAAGTCTCATAATCTGTATACCCTCTTGCGAGTAAATGAAATTTGCTTTCTGTCAATTGCATAAGAATTGCGGGGTAAGCCGTAACCTGCAATTGTTTACACAAGGCAAATTCATAATGCGCCTTTTCTTTATATTCTTCATCATGAATTTTTTCGTAAAATTCTTCGGGTGGTAAATTATATTTTTCCAAAATATGGCGGTAAGCTTCATTATCAGTTAAGTCTCTGCCTTCATAATGCAAAGCATATTGCATATCTGCTGCAAAACTAACCTGCTGATCAGGATAATATTCTTTAAAAATAGAAAGTGCAATGGCGGGTTTTTCCGAATTGGGATACCAATCACTTATATCAGAATGATTTATATGCCATAGATAATCTTCGCCAAACCTAATCCCGGTTAACTCTTCAACATTTTTATATGCTTTACTGATGTAACCGGCTGTGGTACCTATATGCACGGGTTCTTCCGGAAATATCATACCGCCTGATAGAACTTCTATCTCTAGTTTATTTTTAAATTCTGAATTTATTTTCTTCATTACCTCGCTAAAACCATAGCACCAACCGCAGTAAGCGTCGTAACAATAAATTAGGGTTGGTGTCATTATTTAATTAAAGTATGCTTAATAATAAATTTAATATACAAATCTATATTCACTTAGTATTTTAAAATATCTTTAATAAGTTATTTTTAAATTGAAGTCCTTAATATAAGACGTATCAAAAGGTAAATGAAAAAAATTCTTTTAGTTGAAGATGATCCGGAATTAACCGAATTGCTTAATCTTCATTTTGATAGTAATGTATATGCTATAACCATTTGCCATAATGGCAAAGATGCTTTAGATAAAATTTTCCATGAAAAATATGATCTTTTAATTCTTGATATTAATCTGCCAGGTATCAATGGCCTTGAAATTTGTAAAAAAGTTAGAAAAGAGAATATACATACTCCTTTAATGATGCTTACCAGCAGAGCCGAGGAAAGCGATAAGGTATTAGCGCTTGAGTTAGGTGCAGATGATTACATGAGCAAACCCTTTGGAATATTAGAATTAATGGCTCGTGTTAAAGCCTTGCTGCGAAGGAATGATAATCCTACGTATATAGTTGAGGAGCAGGCAAAGGAAATTATTCATAAAGATTTGCATATTGACAGAAATAAAAAAAAGGCATCGCTAAAAGGAGAACGGCTGGACTTAACGCCAAAAGAATTTGAGCTGTTGTTATTATTGGCAAGCAATCCCGGGAAAACTTTTACACGCCAAGAATTGCTGAGTAAAATTTGGGGACTCGCTTTTGCTGGCTATGAGCATACGATAACAGCACATATAAACCGGCTTAGAATTAAAATAGAAAAAAATTTAAACCACCCAGAATATATTTTAACCTCCTGGGGAACGGGTTATCGCTTTACAGAATGAAAACTAAAGGACTAAACATATTCAGGCGCATAAGCATTTTAGTATTTGCATTAATTACTATAATGGGAGTATTATTCATGGTATTAACCTATTTTGCCACTACTCACTATCACCTTGCCAGCACGCAATTATTAAATAAAGATGTAGCAGCTCACATTGCAAAATTTGCTTC
>JBBJOK010000363.1:0-3233 GCA_037721545.1 Chitinophagaceae bacterium | reverse complement strand
ATGATATCCGGCTTGCATTCCTGAAAAAACCTATCATAAAAACCTTTGCCATAGCCAACGCGATAGCCCCTTTTATCAAATGCTAACAAAGGAGTGAGAACTATGTCAATTTCTGATGCATTAACTTTTTCACCCTTAACCGGTTCAATTATCCCAAATGAATTGGGGGTCATTTCCATATCATCATTAAAAATATAATGTTGCATCTCCCCTGCAATTAAATTTATTTTAGGTACAACTAATTTTAACCCGGGATTTTTAAATGTAAGATAACGGGTAATGTTTTCTGTATCAACTTCATTTTGATTTTCAATAGCAAGATAAGTATGTACGCAATCAATAAAAGGCAGATCGAGTTTTTGAAAATTAATAAGGATAAGATCAGTCCAACGCTCTTTATCTTTCCATGAAATATTTCCCCTTTTTTCTTTATATAATTTCCTAATCGCTGCCTTAGTCACAAAAATTATTTAATTATTAATAAAAATAGAAAAAACGGTAGTGCCATAATTTCGTTGCGTTTTAAATTGCTTATGTGCCTTATAGTTATTAGCCGGTGTATGCTCAAGAATAAACCATCCATTTTCGTTTAAAAGTTTTTTTTCAACAACTAGTTTGGGAAGATCATCAATATTTGTAAGTGCATAAGGCGGACCGGCAAAAATCAGGTCAAAGGTTTCTGAGTATAATTGTAAAAATCTGAAAACATCCATCTTAACAGCCTTAAAGTTTTGCAGGTTTAAAGTTGTTGCTGTCTTTTTTATAAATTCATACATGACCGGATCTTTTTCAACGATTGTTACATCGCTTGCTCCCCTTGATGCAAGCTCATAGCTTATACTACCTGTGCCACCAAAAATATCAAGAGTTTTTAGTGTTGAAATCTCAAGATTATTTTCAATGATATTAAACAGGCCTTCTTTCGCAATATCGGTTGTGGGGCGTGTGTACGGCATTTTTGCCGGGGGAGATATTTTTCTTCCCCCATGAGTACCACTGATTATACGCATAATGCAAGTGAAAACAAATGACTAAAATAGTGTTTCGGTAATTCTGTTAAACGCTTTTCATATTCATATCCTGCTGGTAATTCATCAAAAGTAATTTGTGGAAAATAGTAGTTAATCTCTTTATGCAGATCAGAATCTACTTGTATCATTCCACTTAAAGACAGGGCCGGGTTGATCAAATTAGACTGCTCGCAGATATTTTTTAGATGATAAATTACATCTGTTGCTGTCTGATACGTATAAGAATTAATTAACTGTAACTCCCCACCTTTTGCCAATACCACTACAAAACTATCCTTGTAAAAAATCACTTTAAGCCTATCCTCATCAGAAAGACTTTGTTTGATTAATAAAGAATAATGATGGCCAAAAGAAACTGAAGGAAATTGATTTACCATTGCCTGGTGTATGGGCATCGGAATTCTATACACATTATAAATTTTTGCATCGGCCAAAACGTCCATTGCTACAGTTCCTTCGTATAGGTCACCGTACAAAGTGTTTAATACCCCATCATTATCTCCGGGGTTGTATAATTCGGCCGGGATTAATACGCTTTCTGCAAAAGTGTAGGATATAAAAGTTTTTTTATAGCTTTTATGCAGCAAAGGTTGGTCATTAAATATTTCTGTTAATTGTGTTGCAATCTCAACTTCTTTATCAAAATGAAATACTGATAACCCATGAAATTTTTTATCGATATCATTTTTAAATACATAAGCAATTCCATCCGAACTTATTTCACAGATAAGAGTGGTTTGATTAAAAAAAATTGCTTCAGGAATTATTTCAAAAACAGGTTTCAATATTTTGTATTATGCTCAGCAATTTACAATAATACGCTAATCCCATAAAAGTATATCTGTTTAAACGTGTAAACAAATTAACTGATTAACAGATTAAGGCATTAACGCATTATGTTTGCAAACTTTTTATGAATGTAGCACTTGATAAAAGTTTACAGGTTACAATAACAAACCGGCAAATATTGAAAATAGCATTGCCTATTTCTGTTGCCCTTATTATTCCTAATATAAACTTTATTACAAATAATATTTTCCTGGGCGGGTTGGGTGAAAGAGAATTAGGGAATGCAGGTACGGTTGGCGTGTTTTACCTGATATTGATGATCAGCGGTAATGGCTTGAGCAATGCTTTGCAGGTATTAATATCACGTAATGGAGGAGAAGGCAATTTAGGGGAAATAAATAAAGTTTTCGCACAAGGAATACGTATTGCACTGCAATTTGCCCTGGTAGGAATGCTGCTTACCTGGTTTATTGCACCCCTTTGCTTAAAGCCTTTTATAAAGCCTGAAAATTTTGAAATGGAAATGGAGTTTTTACGGATCCGGGTATGGGGCCTCCCCTTCCTGTATTTATTTCAATGCGGCAATGCTTTCTTAATAGGCACCCTTAATAGTAAACTTATGATGATAGGGATGATTTGTGAAGCCTTAATAAACATATTCTTTGACTATGTATTAATATACGGTGCACTTTCATTCCCGCAACTAGGGTTTAAAGGGGCCGCAGTCGCTTCAGTAATTGCTGAGATTGCAGGTGTTATAGTTGTTTACACTGTAATATTTAAAAAAGGACTAAAAAAGAAATTCAATTTATTTAAAGATTTTTCTTACCACAAAACAACCAGTAAGTCAATATTAAAAATTGCAGCACCATTGGTAGGGCAATTTGCCATAAGCTTAATTACATGGCTCATATTTTTTATTTTGTTAGAAAACTATGGCAATAGAGCTAAGGCAATATCCAATGCAATGCGCAATGTATTTGGCGTGATAGGTATTTTTATTTGGGCATTTGCAAGTACCACCAATATTATGGTAAGCAATCTTATTGGCCAGGGATTACAAAACCTTGTAATAAAAGCAATAAACAAGATAATGCTGCTTAGTATTTCTTTTACTATAATAATGGTTGGTGCTTTAAATTTATTTCCCGGGTCTTTTTTAGAACTATTTGGACAAAATGAAGCTTTTGTTCAGGAAGCTATTCCTGTTATACGAATAGTTTCTTTAGGAATGTTGGTAATGAGCATTGCGAGTGTATGGTTAAACGCTGTAACTGGAACAGGGAAAACTAAAATGAATTTGCTGATTGAATTAATTGCAATTATTTGTTACCTCATTTATATTTATCTGGTAATGATAAAATTTAAGCTACCTCTTGCAATAGCCTGGACAAATGAATTGGTTTACTGGGC
>JBBJOK010000055.1:4268-12950 GCA_037721545.1 Chitinophagaceae bacterium | reverse complement strand
AGCTTATTTATATCTCTCAAAAATTCTCTTTCTTCTACATCACAAAAAGATAAGGCAATACCACTTAATCCTCTTCTGCCTGTTCTACCAATCCTGTGAACGTAAGTTTCAGCAACATTTGGCAATTCAAAATTGATTACATGGGTTAGATCATCTACATCAATGCCTCTTGCTGCAATATCTGTAGCTACCAATACTCTTATAGTGCCATTTTTAAAATCAGTTAATGCCTTTTGCCTGGCTGACTGTGTTTTATTGCCATGGATAGCATCGGCTTTAATATTTGCCCGGTATAATTCTTTGGCTATTTTATCAGCGCCATATTTTGTTCTTGCAAAAACCAAAGCGCTTTTTATAGTAGGATCTTTTAATAAATGAATAAGCAATGAACGCTTATCATTTTTCTCAACAAAATAAACTGCCTGTTCTACTTTTTCTGCTGTAGATGAAACCGGTGTCACTTCTATCCTTACCGGGTTGGTTAAAATGCTTTTTGAAAGACTTGAAATTTCTGCAGGCATTGTTGCAGAGAAAAATAATGTCTGTCTTTTTGCAGGCAGCTTTGCAATTATCTTTCTAACATCGTTAATAAAACCCATATCCAGCATACGGTCTGCTTCATCTAACACAAACATCTGTATGTGTTGCAGGCTGATAAATCTTTGTTCTATCAGATCCAATAATCTTCCGGGGGTAGCAATTAAAATATCAACTCCCCTTCTTAATGAATTGGTTTGATGATATTGGGAAACACCTCCAAAAACTACCATGTGCTTTAATCCGGTATGTTTACCATAAGCCGCAAAGCTTTCATCAATTTGTATAGCAAGTTCTCTTGTAGGCGTTAAGATGAGTGCCTTTATATTCCAGCTTCCTTTTTCTTCATGCTTAGTATTATAAAGATTTTGTAAAATAGGAATAGCAAATGCGGCTGTTTTTCCTGTACCCGTTTGAGCACATCCCAATAGATCTTTTCCTTCCAATACAACGGGTATCCCCTGTTCCTGTATGGGGGTGGGAATAGTGTAACCTTCACTGTCCAAAGCCTTTAATATAGGCTCGATTAAATTTAAATTTTTAAATGACACAATTAAATTGTTTAATGTAAATAATAACTATCCCGATTGTTGGGGATGGTTTAGTAACATTTATATGCTCAACAACCTAAGACCTGATGAGCTTTACATTAAAGAGAAGATTATCTAGTCTGCTAAGAGGGAGAATATGAATTACAAATATATGCTTTTTATTATTAGATGTTTACTACCTGGTATTGATAACCTCTAATAGGCCGATTTCAGTATACCATGTATTAACTTTCTTTAATTCCTTTTATGGGTATGGAAAAATAAAAAGTAGAACCTTTTCCTTGTACACTTTCTACCCATATTTTACCTCCTTCACGTTTTATTATTTCTGCAGAAATATAAAGACCTAATCCTACCCCGGGATATGTGTTTTGATGATTACTGCTAACTCTGTAAAATTGCTCAAACACCTGATTTTGATTGTCTTTACTTATGCCTAATCCAAAATCTTTAACGCTCAAAGTAATAGTGGTTTTGTCAGCCTTAGTATTTACAATTATTTTATCTGAATGAGGAGAATATTTAATTGCATTGATAATAAAATTAGTGATTACCTGCCCTAAGCGTTCCCTATCCGCATATACCAACTTAGTTTTATCAAATTTAACTTCAATTTTATGTTGAACTGTGGTTAGTTGAACATGATCGACAGTTTCTTTTACTAAAAGATTAAAATCAAATATTGAATAAGTAAAATGCATTTTTCCGGTTTGCATTTTGGTCACATCCAGCAAACTCTCAATCAGGCCTGTTAATTTATCTATCTGTACATTCATCTTGCTCAAATAGTTTTCGGCTACAGTGTTGCCTTCTTTTTCAAAATTTGATTGGAGCACCTGTGCATATGCCTTTATAACAGTTACAGGTGTTTTTAATTCATGGCTCGCCATACCGAGAAAATTATCTTTTTGACGTTCCAACTCTTTTTGATTTGAAATATCAGTGTTTGTGCCAAGCCACCTAATAATTTTTCCTTCCTCATCACGAACAGGAACTACACGAGTTAAAAAAGGATGAAATATCCCATCTGCACCTTTGATGGGAAATACCATTTCGAACGGCTTTCCATTAGTGATAGAAGCTTGCCATTGTGTAAGAACAAGTGGTAAAGAGGCGGGATCGTGAACCGATTTCCATCCCCAGCCTTCCATTTCCTCAGGTGTTGTACCTGTATATTCATACCACTGATCGTTATACCAAAATATCCAGCCATCGGAATTAGCCATCCATACAAGATTAGGAATATTGTCTGCCAGGGCACGAAAGCGCTCACTGGTTTCTTCCACATTTTTTCTTGCCAATACCTGCTCTGTAACATCATGCCCATGTGCAATTATTCCTTCAATTAAACCATTTTTATCTTTTGAAGCCAGGTAAATAAAATCAACGTATTTTTCGATAAGAGGTCCCTTTGGCTCAGGCTGTAGCATTATCTTCATTTCCTTACCTATAAAAGGTTTACCGGTTTTGTATACGTTATCAAGAATTTCTATGAACCCTTGCCCTTTAACTTCCGGGAGAGCTTTTATTAAAGGTTTACCGATAATATCTCTATGCCCTACTAATTGATAATATGCTTTATTGGCCATGGTAAAAACGTAGTTTTTACCGTGTATCATACCCAAAAATGCCGGCGCATTCTCAAAAATATCTACTAATTTGGTTTTCTCAATTTCAAGTTCGTGGCTTAAATCTTTTCTTTCTTGTTCTTTCAGTTCCTCAATTTTTTTTTGCGTAAGGTCACGCATAACCTTAACATACCCTAGTAGTTTAGCTTGCTCATCTTTCAACGGGAATAAAAGTCCGCTTCCCCAAAATCTTTCTTTATTTTTTCTAACATGCCATCTTTCATCCAATGCCCGGCCCTGGGCTATGGCAGTAGTCATTTCTTTTTGAGGAGCATTTTTTCTTATATCTTCCGGAGTAAAAATGATCGCAGCATTTTTACCAATGATTTCTTTCTCAACGTAACCCAAAATATTTTCAGCTCCTGCATTCCAGCTTGTTATTTTTCCATCTTTGTCTGCTGTAATTACACAATAATCCTGCAGGCTGTTTACGATCTGTTTAAAAAAATCATCAAAAATTCCGAAACCTGTAGAATGTTTGCCGGCATTATTATTTGATGCGTAGGAACTGGTTTTTGTTTTTTTTGGTGGGAGTGCACTTTTAGAAACTATCTTCTTTGTCATACGTTGATTAGGAGGTCAGAAATGAGGTAACAGGCAAATGGGATATGACCTTATTACCCATTAGTTGTAAACTCTTTACAATTTTCATTCCCTATTTTTGTACAACGAACATAATATTATGGAATTACAATTTACCGAAGAGCAATTAATGATTAAGCAGGCAGCACGTGACTTTGCAGTTAATGATTGTTTACCGGGAGTAATTGAAAGAGATGAGTTGCAAAAATTTCCCAAAGACCAAGTGATGAAGTTGGCTGACCTGGGGTTTATGGGTATGATGGTTGATCAAAAATATGGCGGTGCCGGTCTGGATACCGTTACCTACGTATTGGCGATGGAAGAAATAAGTAAAATTGATGCCAGCACAAGTGTTTGTATGAGTGTAAACAATAGCCTGGTATGTTGGGGCCTTGAGGCTTACGGAACAGAAGAACAGAAGCACAAGTATTTAACACCCCTGGCGCAGGGTAAAAAAGATGGTGATTTATTTATTGGCGCATTTTTATTAAGCGAACCTGAAGCTGGTAGTGATGCCACATCACAAAGCACAACAGCAGAAGACAAAGGAGATCATTATCTACTAAATGGTACTAAAAATTGGATAACAAATGGAGGTACCGCATCCATTTACCTCGTGATGGCGCAAACTAATGTGAGTAAAGGAAGCCGGGGTATCAATGCTTTTATCGTAGAAAAAAATTGGGAAGGAGTATCGGTTGGAGCCAAAGAAAATAAATTAGGGATAAGAGGTAGTGATACGCACAGCATCTTATTTAATGATGTTAAAGTACCTAAAGAAAACAGGATCGGTGAAGATGGTTTTGGTTTTCTCTTTGCAATGAAAACTTTAAATGGTGGAAGAATCGGTATTGCTTCACAAGCGCTCGGTATTGCAAGTGGCGCCTATGAAAGAAGTATTGAATATTCAAAACAGCGAAAAGCATTTGGAAAAGAAATAATGCATCACCAGATTATACAATTTAAACTGGCCGATATGGCTACAAGAATTGAAGCCTCAAGATTATTGTGCATGAGAGCAGCCTGGGAAAAAGATAATAAATTTGATTATACCGTTAGTGCAGCACAGGCAAAAGTATTTGCAAGTGAAACAGCTATGTGGGCATCTACTGAGGCTGTACAAATACATGGGGGATATGGCTATGTAAAAGAATATCATGTTGAAAGAATGATGAGAGATGCCAAGATCACTCAGATATATGAAGGCACCAGTGAAGTACAGCGAATGGTTATCAGCAGAGCTTTATTAAAATGATCTGTAGCTATAAAAATTAAGCAAATGTGCAAATGAAAAACATTTGCACATTTTTGTTTTTACCTTTAACCACAATTTTATGAGCATTATCCAACTTTCTGGCGTAAAGAAAAACTATGCCGGTAATTATGTTTTACAAGGGATAACGTTGAATATTGCTGCCGGGCAAATTGTAGGTTACATCGGCCCTAATGGTGCAGGGAAGAGTACTACAATAAAAATATTAACGGGAATAATAAATGAATTTGAAGGTGAAGCCATTATATTAGGACTGGATGTAAGAAAGAATCCGGTAGAAATAAAACAAAAAATTGGATATATCCCGGAGCAAGCCGCATTATACGAAGTACTTACTGCTACAGAGTATTTAAGATTTGTAGGCAAGCTTTATCAAATGGAGGATAGAGTAATTAAACAAAAATCTCAGGATCTTTTACACATTTTTGATTTAGCCGATAAAGCCAATACAAGAATGAATAGCTATAGCAAGGGCATGAAGCAAAAAGTTTTGCTCATCAGCGGTATGATTCATAATCCGGAAATTATTTTTTTAGATGAGCCTTTAAGCGGTTTAGATGCAAACGCAGTTATATTGGTAAAAGAAATACTGGCTCAACTTAAGCAAAGCGGTAAAACAATTTTTTATTCTTCACATATTATGGATGTGGTAGAAAAAATAAGTGACCGAATTATAATAATAAATAAAGGCGAAATAATTGCAGACGGCGATTTTGAAACTTTAAAAAAGAATGCCCAACAGGGGTCACTTGAAAATATTTTTACTTCTCTAACAGGGGATATAGGTCAACATCAAAATACAGCCCAACAATTTATTGATATTTTAAAAAGTTGAGCATTTATGGATAAACTAATATTAAAAGCAGTATTATTTTTTGCAAGATTGTTGGTGAAACAGGGAGTAGATTATGAAAGATTAAAAACAATTGTAGAAACCAAATTATTAATTGATCGCCGAAGAGTTTATATGAATTGGCGGCCACGGCAGCAAAAAGAAAATAGTAACCCCCTATTGCTCACCCTGATAATCTATACCCTTTTTGGGTTTTTCGTTGGTGTATTGGTTTTCAAAGTTCAATCGTTTGTGATTTGTATGGCTTTGATACACTCCTACATATTGTTTATGATGGCATCCACAATGATAACAGATTTCAGTTCTGTACTGTTAGATACTACAGACAATAAAATAATTTTATCAAAGCCTGTAAATAGTAAAACCTTATTTATTTCACGCCTGGTGCACATCCTTGTTTATCTCTTGCAGTTTGCAATAGCAATAGCGCTTTTACCTGTTGTTTTTATTTTTGCTGCATACGGATTTTACATCGGTATAGCTAGCATTGGAACGGCATTGCTAACTATAATATTTTCCGTTTTTCTTACTTATTTATTATATGCAGTTATTCTTAAATTCAGTAGCGAACAAAAAGTAAAAGAGATTGTAAATTATTTTCAAATTTTTGTGACCATTGTATTTGCTGCAGGATTTCAGATAATGCCACAATTAATAAACTTTGATAACCTGATGAGTAGTTTTCAGGCTCAATGGTATTCGTATTTTCTCCCCCCTGTATGGATGGCATTAACGCTGGAAAGTATTCAGCAATTAAATTTTGATACCATACATCTATTAATGATTGGCTGTGCTGTGTTGTTGCCCCTATTTACATTTTGGGTGATGATAAAATACCTGGCGCCCTCTTACGCTAATAAATTAGCTGCTTTAGATAATACAGAAATGAAAAAGAAAGAAGTGCCTTTACATATTACACCCCAAAAAAATTTATCCCAAAAATTATCAAAGTTATTTTGCAAATCTAAAACGGAAACATCCACCTATGAAATGCTATGGAAAGTAACAGGCAGAGATAAAACGTTTAAGATGCAATTGTATCCCAGCCTGGCGTATATGGGTGTTTTCATTTTTGTTTTTGTTTTTAAAAACGGGCAAAACTTAAACCAATTGTGGCAGGATTTACCAGGCACTAAAATGTTTTTGTTTTTTTTGTATCTCCCAATTTTTACGATTGGGTCAAGTATAGGATTTGTATCGTTTCATGAAAACTTTTCGGCATCATGGGTCTACCAATCTACCCCTGTATCAAAACCCGGAGAAATAATTACCGGAGGGCTCAAAGCATTGCTCACAAAGTTTTTTTTACCCATATTTTTAATGCTTTTTTTATTTTCTTTTTACGTTTGGGGCACTGCCATAGTAAATGACTTTGTGTTGGGATTTTTCAACAATATTTTTATTTTTTTATTGATAGCAAATATTGGAAATCGCTATCTCCCTTTTTCACGGGAGCAAAACAGCAAAGAACAAAGCGGCCGTTTTTTATATGTGATTTTACAAATGCTTATCATAGCCCTTTTAATTGGATTACATTATCTTTTACTAAAAAACGATTGGATTATCTATTGCTTCATTCCTATTGCTGCAGTGGGTTGTAATCTTTTACTCAAAAGGCTTCAAAATTTAAATTGGCTTCAAATTTCTTTTTAATATGGCTATAAATAAAGATGAATATAAAAAGCTAAAGGAAGATTTACAAGCACAAAATGTAACGCTTATAGCAGTTTCTAAAATTCAACCTGTAGCGGTTATTAAAACGCTGTATGATTTGGGGCAAAAGGATTTTGGAGAAAATTACGTACAGGAAATAATTGAAAAATATAATGCCCTTCCTAAGGATATCGTGTGGCATTATATTGGCCATCTTCAAACCAATAAAGTAAAATTTATTGCTCCGTTTATATCATTGATCCATGGCGTTGATAGTGTAAAGCTTTTGAAAGAAATAAATAAACAGGGTGAAAAAAACAACAGGGTTATTAATTGTCTTTTGCAAATACATATTGCACAGGAAGAAACAAAATTCGGATTGAATGAAATTGAGCTAAAAGATATTTTAGAAGGCACTGATCTAAAAAATTTAAAAAATATAAAAATTTGTGGTTTAATGGGTATGGCATCTTTCACTCAAAATGAAGAAAAAATCAGAAATGAATTTCAGTATTTAAAAAACCTGTTTAATAGTTACTCCCAATTATCAATTGCCAATTGCCAATTCTCAATTTTATCTATGGGCATGAGTGCTGATTATACAATTGCGACAGAGGAAGGAAGTAATATGGTGAGAATAGGAAGCTTAATTTTTGGACAAAGGATATAACCCACAACACTAATGACAAAAGTTATCATCATAGGAGCTACTTCCGGGATAGGCAGGGAACTTGCCACCATCTATGCCAAAAAAGGATATTTTGTCGGAATATCAGGCCGAAGAAATGAGTTGCTTCTTTCTTTACAAAATAAATTTCCAAAAAACATTGTAACTGAATGTTTTGATGTTACTCAAAAAGAAAATATCCCTCATTTGCAAAACTTGATTCAGAAACTGGATGGTCTTGATATTCTTATTTATAACAGTGGTGCAGGGGATGTAAGCAAAGAGTTGGATTGGGATATTGAAAAAAGAACAACAGAGGTAAACGTGAATGGCTTTGTTGAGATAGTTTGTTATGCCTTTAATTATTTAGTAAATCAGGGGCATGGCCAGATCGCATGCACATCTTCGATTGCTTCCATTAGAGGAAACAGCCGTGCACCTGCATACAGCGCAAGCAAAGCTTATGAAAGTAATTATATGGAAGGGCTTTATTTTAAAGCTAAAAAACTAAAAAAGAATATTTCATTAACAGACATACAGCCGGGGTTTGTTGATACAGGGCTTGCGATAGGCGATGGAAAGTTTTGGGTTGCATCACCACAAAAGGCTGCCATACAAATATATCAAGCTATAAAAAATAAAAAGAAAAGAGCATACATAACCAAACGATGGTGGTTAATTGCTATCGTCTTAAAATGGTTGCCCAACTTTATTTATAAAAGGATAGGATAAGAATTAAATGTTTTAACAGAAAAGTTAACAAAGCGTTTATGCTTTTAAAGTAATTTAGTATCATAATTCAATATCACAGAACCCATCAAGATGACCGACAATTTTGAAATTCAAAAAAATACTAAAGCTTTTTCATACACTGCTATCATTTGCGGGTTATTATTGGCTATTGCTTTTTTCTATACGTGGCCATTACAAATGGCGCC
>JBBJOK010000055.1:0-4168 GCA_037721545.1 Chitinophagaceae bacterium | reverse complement strand
TCTGAGGTAAAATTTCTTTACGCTTTATGGAATACAGCGTTAATTTGCATGGATGACGTATCAGCAAACGCTAGAATACCTGATAACAAAACTGCCTTTATTCAGCAGGATTGGTGCCGCTGCTTATAAAAAAGACATTACAAATACGGTTCTCCTGTGCACTGCAGCAGGCAATCCTCAAAACAAAATAAAAACCATACATGTTGCGGGCACTAATGGCAAAGGTTCTACCAGTCATATGTTGGCGGCTATTTTTCAACAATGCGGTTATAGAACCGGGTTGTACACTTCTCCACATTTAAAAGATTTTAGGGAAAGAATAAAAGTGAATGGAGAAATGATAGAAGAGAATTTTATTATTTCTTTTGTTGAGGAAATGAAAAGTGTTTCTGAAAATATAAATCCTTCTTTTTTTGAACTCACAGTTGTAATGGCCTTACAATACTTTGAAATGGAAAAAGTAGATATTGCCATTATTGAAACCGGACTTGGTGGACGGTTAGACAGCACAAACGTAATTACCCCACAACTAAGTATTATTACCAACATTGGGTATGATCATATGAATATTTTAGGCGATACACTTGAAGAGATAGCATTTGAAAAAGCAGGTATAATAAAACAAGGTGTGCCGGTGGTAATAGGCGAATCACTGCCACAAACAAAAAGTATTTTTATAAAGCAGGCAAGCCAATGCAATGCCCCAATAGTGTTTTCACAAGATAAATTCCAGCTCATAAGTTCCACGTTAAAGAAAGAAGAATTAGTGGTAGAAGTTTTTGATAACAATCCTGATAAGTATGAGAAACAAAAAGAAAAATACAATCTTGACTTAAATGGTATCTATCAGCAAAAAAATTTATTGACTGTGTTAACAGCAGTTGATGAAATAAATAAACTAGGATATATTTTAGATAACAAAAACATTAAAACAGCCTTATCATCTGTAAAAAAAAATACAGGATTACATGGCAGGTGGGATGTGATTCAACAACATCCTATGATAGCATTGGATGTTGCTCATAATGAAGATGGGATTAAGCAATTATTGTATCAGGTATCGCTTTGCAATTATAAAAAACTGCATATTATTTTTGGGATGGTAAAAGATAAAGATGCAATTAAAATTCTTTCCTTACTACCGCATGATGCCACCTATTATTTTACCAAAGCTCAAATACCCAGAGCCCTACCTGAAGATGAGCTTACCCAAAAAGCAAAAGCCTTTAGTTTGAATGGAGAAAACTATGTTGATGTAAATAAGGCGTTACAAACTGCTATCAAAAATGCAGGTAAAGAAGATCTGATTGTAGTATGTGGGAGTGTGTTTGTTGTCGCAGAAGTGGACCTTCTAAATCTTTAAAAGAAAATTAAAAATATTTATGTTGATGGCTCACCCTGGCGGGAGGGAGATTTTAACTTACCTAGTTTTAGCAGTGCGTAAAAGATACAATTCGCATGTAGAGATTGCTCAATTTTATTTTGCAATAACAATTCAACAAGATCATCAAGTGGAATTAATTCTACAATAATTTCTTCATTGGAATCAAGCTTTTGTTCGCCTGCTTTTTTACCACCTGTTGCCAGATATAGTTTTGTATAATTATTTAGAACCCCTGCATTTGCCGCAACCTCACCTAGTAATTCAATATTTTTAAACTCATACCCTGTCTCTTCCGCTATTTCACGGGCTATAGCTTTTTTTGGGTCTTCATCCTTATCAATAAAACCTCCCGGAATTTCAAGCATAGTTTTACCAACCGGATGTCTGTATTGCTTCACCATTACCACTTGATTATCTTCAGTGATACACAATGCACACACACTTAAATTCATTTCAACAACGTAATATTCCGGAATAATTTTACCTTCAGCAGTTTCGCATTTATCTTTTCTTGCAGTAAAATAATATTTATCAGTTAAGTATTCTGATGTTAATATTTTCCAATCCATAGCTACCCTTTCTTATTTTGTATTCCTTAATTAATTATTTTCTGTTATCTAATTCCATCCCATTCTTGCCCTTAATCCTGTAATATGAGCAGCATGATGTTTTCCATGCCAGGCATATGTACCGGCCATATCCCATAAACTAATTTTACGTTTATGTTCAGGATGAAAAATAGTTCGTTGCCAATCATCTTCTTTCATATTTTTCATTAACTCAATCCAACGTGTATGTAAGGCATGCAATAAAGTAAGAGAAATGTTTACCGGAAGGTTTTTGGTATCACTCAACTCTGCCCATGCGGCTTCATCATAAGGTTTAATTGTTGGGTTATCTTCAGTAAGGGCAAGCTTAAATCTTCCGTATGCATTCATGTGGCTGTCCGCAACATGGTGTATTACTTGTTTGGATGTCCATCCTCCATTGCGGTACGGAACATCCAAATGATTCTCATCCAGGTTTAAAATAGCATGCTCTAACAATGAGGGGCACCTTTGTATTTCCTGTAAGTAAACCGTTTTCACCTTTTCATCATAACCACCCTTATCGCTGAAAATTTGGTACTCAACTTTACCTATGGGATAACGAAGATTAATGGCTCCTATCCCCCGTTCTACCAATTCATCGGGGCGGTCGTCCGATGGTTGGGCTCCACCATCCACATTACCGTCTTCTGATAAATGCATGTTTATTTTATTAAATAAAGTTTTGGGACTTTATATTTTATTTCCGCAAGTTTCCTAAACAGAAAAGTTGTTTAAGAATTTTTTACTTAGGTCTGTTTAAGATTTCTATTAACTCTATATCAAAAACTAAGGCTGCGCCACCAGGAATAGATCCACCAGCACCCCGCTCGCCATAACCAAGATCTGAAGGAATGAATAATTTCCATTTGCTACCCACCGGCATTAGCTGTAAAGCTTCTACCCAACCTTGTATTACTCCACCTACTGGTATTTGTAAAGGCTCACCTCTTTTATAAGAATTATCAAACTCCTCTCCTGTTATCAATCTACCTGCATAATGGGCTTTTACCGTGTCTGTAGCTTTGGGTTTTTCACCTGTACCTGCAGTAATTATTTCATATTGCAAGCCGGAAGGAAGTTCCACAACACCCTGGCGCTTTTTATTCTCAGCAAGAAATTTTTTACCTTCTTCTTTTACTTTTGCATTTTTGTTTTCCATATATTTTTTTAATTTATTTTGAATGGTCATAGTAGATTGTTGCGGAGTTAATAATAAAGTTTTTTTGCCATATACATCATCAAACGCTTTTTTTACAAGGGCGGAATTTATTGTAGTGGCTCCTTGTGATTTATAATACGCAGCCCCTTCAAGGCCTATGGCATAACTAAAACTATCAGTAGAATTTTTAAATATAGATGTGCTTGCTTTGGTTACTGTAGCTTTCTTTGTGATAGGCTTTTTTACTTGCGCCTGAGCAATTACTGTTGAGGCAATACAAATAATAAGAATTAGGAAGTTTTTCATTAAAGTTTTTTAGGGATTTTAAATAGATTGATACTGATTGTTGTTCTATGTATAACAAAGATAATTAGTGTAGTTGGTGTAGAAAAATTCGTTCTACTAATCTTCCCGAAAGTCTTTACCGGTAAGCTGAATAAAAACATCTTCAAGGTTTGCTGATTTAGTAACTTTAGGCCTTTCAAAGCCTGTGGCTACCAATTCATCAATTAATTTATCAGGAGTGTCTAATGCAATAATTTTACCCTCATCCATAATGGCAACCCTGTCACACAATTGTTCTGCCTCATCCATATAATGCGTTGTAATTATTACAGTTGTTCCTTTACTTCGTATATCTTTAATAAGCTCCCAGAGGTTTCTTCTGGCTTGCGGATCTAGCCCCGTTGTTGGCTCATCTAAAAAAATAATTTTAGGTTGATTTATTAAAGTGGTTGCAATCGAAAATCGCTGCTTTTGTCCGCCACTTAATTGTTTATACTTGTTTTTGGCTTTATCCTTTAGGTTTACCAGTTCCAATAATTCTGCAACATTTACAGGTTGATTATATAAACCCCCAAACAAATGAATTAATTCTGTAAGATTAAGTCCGGGATAAAAACCTGAAGTTTGTAATTGCACCCCTATTATCTTTTTAATATTATCAGGTTCTTTATCAAGATCAAAATTATCTACCCTTACTGACCCACTCGTTTTATCACGCAATGTTTCTATTATCTCCAGCGTAGTAGATTT
>JBBJOK010000362.1:0-3242 GCA_037721545.1 Chitinophagaceae bacterium | reverse complement strand
AATGATGCTGATGACAAATGGAATAAATGCCAAATATTTCCCTTCAGAAAAAGAAAATAAACATACCGCCGCAGTACAAACTGTTACATGCTATACTTGCCATAAGGGTGAGGCTATCCCGGTTTTTTTTCCCGAAACAAAGGATACACTTAGGAAGGATTAAATTTAGGTTGCTTTTGAAAACTTCGACGAACTTTAGGCAATAAGCATAATAAAAAAACTTTTCTATTTTAAGCTGCAATAAAGTTAACTGTATCAGAGTTTTTATTAAATCCATTATTTAACACCTGAATAAAAGAGGAACTAAGATATTTTTTATTATTTAAACAATTATCAATGGCCTTTTTGATTTCCGGTTGAGGTGCATCTTTTTTTAAATAGCCCATAGCGCCAAGCTGCAAAAATTGTTTAGCATATTCTTCCTCTTCATTAGAACTGTACATCAAAATTTTTGACTCTGGTTTTAAGGCTAAAATACTACTGATGAAGGCAAAGGTATCAGTCTGTGGCATATTTATATCTGAAATAATCAACTGGTACTCATTCTCTTTTATTTTCTTAAATGCAGAATCGCCATCTTCAGCTTCATCAATTAAACAATTTGGGAAAAAATTCTTTATGATTACTTTCAGCCATATCCTCATGATAGGATCATCATCTGTATGAAGAATTTTAATCATAATAACGGATTTTAGTTTTACAAAAGGGTGGTTAAATCAAAAAATAATTAACGGGGGGATCAAATATTATACAAAATTCGGCGTTTAGTTAAATTAAAACAACGTATTAATACCTAAAATAGTACCGTATTAATACGGTACTATAATTGAAAAAATACTCCAACTTGCATTCTAAACTCATTGACATGACTCAAAGAAATTTAAAAAAAATCTTTTTCCTATTGATGATACTATTTATAGGAATTAATAGTAATGCTCAAACAAATAAAGGCCTTCCGCAAAAGGGTCAGCATTACATAAGCTTGAATGAGGCAATAAATATGACCTCTCTGTACCGTCAGAAAAAAGTTTCTAATCAAATTCAGGAACAGAGAGGAAAAACTCTTCCTCCCTTATCAGAAACTTTTGAAGCATCGGACTTATTAGCGTTTCTTTCCAGGCCAGGTGTTAAAGCCTTAAGATTTTATTATGGCATGAGTTCAGATTTACAACTTCATGTATTATTAGTAGGCGTTAATGAAAATAATGAAGATATCCTCGAAGGAAGTGAAGCTATAATGGAACGTGGCGTTATTTGCCCCCCCACTTGTCCTAATAATAATTCTGTTTTAACTCAATAACATTATTACTGCAACTAATGAATTTTACATTAGTTATCGCTTTTAGCTTAAGTATTTACATTGCAGGAATAGTTGCAGTTATACGGCTTAAAAAAATCAATAAAGTATATTACCCTTTTTTAATCTCTATATGGCTTGGATGTTTAAGCGAATTAGTGAATAGTTTGTTAGCGGAAAAAAATTTAAATTCGTATACTAATATCAATTTATATATATTATTTGAAACACTATTAATTGTACTCTTTTTCAGAAATTTGGGGTTGTTTCAATTTCAAAAAAAATTATTTTATACCATTATCGGCGGCTTGATAGCAGGATGGATAATAGAAAATATTATTGTAAAACAAATTGACACCATTGCAATTTATTTTACAATATATTCATCGCTGATAATTGTGTTATTAAGTGTAACCATTTTAAATAAATTGATTGTAAGCAGCAGAAGAACTTTTATTACAAACCCGGTTTTTTTATTATGCATAGCATTTATAATTTATTTTACATATCAGGTAATGGTGTATGCATTCTGGATTTATGCACCCCAATCTGATGCTAGCTTTCTTTTAAAAATTTTTTCCATAATGATTTATATTAATTTACTTACTAACCTAATTTATGCACTAGCTGTTTTATGGATGCACAAGAAACAAGAATTTACACTGCCATCATAAGTACTTCCCTCGTTCTGGGGATTATAATAATCTATTTTATAATTTCAATTATAAGACACCAAAGAAGAAACATAGAATTACACAAAAAAAACATTCTCGCCGAAATTACTCAAATTGAAAAAGAAAGGGCACGGATTGCTGCAGATTTGCATGATGATCTTGGACCTTTGCTATCTGCAGTAAAAATGAAAATTAATACATTCGAACTTACCGACCCAGACGATCAAATTGAAATAGAAAAAACAAATAAACATATTGATGATATCCTCAAAAGAATAAGAGAAATTTCATTTGACCTCATGCCTAATACACTTTTAAGAAAGGGATTGGTTAAAGCCGTAAAAGAATTTGTTGATTATTTGAGTAACACCTCAAAAATCTCTTTCAATTTTAATTTTGATGATGACATTAAAATAAATGAACAACGATCCATCAATTTATATAGGATAGTACAGGAAACTATTCACAATACAATAAAACATGCGCAGGCTACACAGGTGGATATTGATTTAAGGGCGGTAAACAATAATTTAGTTCTAACTTTAACAGACAATGGGATAGGCTTCGATTACAGTAGAGAGTCGAAGGAAAGCATTGGCTTTGGTTTAAGAAGTTTACTCAGCAGGACTGAAATAATGAAAGGGCATATGTATTTAGAATCTAAAAAGGGCAAAGGGACTACATATACCTTTGAAATACCTATATAATGGCGGCTTCTTACGTTCCAATTGATTTAATTCTGGCAGACGATCATGAAATATTTCGTGATGGCCTTAGTGTTATGATAAAAAAAATGCCGGAAATAAATTTAGTTGCAGAAGCAGCAAATGGTGAAGAACTTATAGCGTTGGCCAAAAAATTCAACCCTAATATTATAATTACTGATATTAAAATGCCAAAAATGGATGGCATTGAAGCCACCAAGCAACTTAAAAACCAACTCCCGAATATTGGCATAATAGCCCTTTCCATGTTTAATGAAGAAGATCTTATTATAGATATGCTTGAAGCCGGAGCAAAAGGATATTTACTTAAAAATGCTCATAAGGACGAAATTATCGCCGCAGTAAAAGCAGTTCATAGTGACCAGGCTTATTACTGTAAGGATACGACCAACAAGCTGGCGCAAATGATTTCTAAAAGCAAATTCAATCCACACAAGAAAATTAATAAACCAGAATTTTCGGATATAGAAATAGCGGTAATCAAACTCATTTGCGAAGAATATTCCAATAAAGAAATGGGTGAAAAGCTGGCTATTAGTAAAAGGA
>JBBJOK010000054.1:9159-13018 GCA_037721545.1 Chitinophagaceae bacterium | reverse complement strand
ACGATCAGTTCAGGTACTACACCTACATTTACTACAATCGGACCATTCTGCCAGAATGCAGTAGCAACTGCACTGCCTACTACATCTCTTAATAATATTTCAGGAAATTGGAGCCCTGCCACAATTAACACATCAGTAATAGGAACAACTCTATACACTTTTACCCCAAGTTCAGGATGTGCAGTGCCAGTTACTTTGAATATTACAATAGGAACGGGTATCACCCCATCGGTAACTATCACATCCTCTCCTGCAATTGTCTGTGCAGGAACTACTGTCACCTTTACAGCTATACCTTTAAATGGAGGAACATCTCCAACCTACCAGTGGCAAGTTAATGGTGTTGCAATTCCCGGCGCAACTTCATCAACTTATGTTACAACAACTTTAAATAGTAGTGATAAGATAACAGTTGTAATGACGAGCAATGCTAATTGTATTACAACACCCAAAGCGGTAAGTAATGAAATTGCAGTAAAAATATCGCCTGCGCCAATAGTCAAAATTACTAATCCACTTCCGGTATGCTCACCACGTACTGTTGATATCACAGCTCCTGGTATTACATCAGGTTCTGATGCAGGGCTTACCTTTACTTATTGGATAGATGCGGCAACTACTATTCCTCTGAATAATCCAAATAGCGTAGGAGTTAGTGGCACATATTATATTAAAGGTACCGGTACAGAAGGGTGTTTCAACACTCAACCAGTAATTGTTACCGTAACTATTAATCCAATACCCAACCTTAGAATCACTGACCCTGCTGCTATTTGTGCACCAGGTACTATTGATATAACAACTAGTTCAGTAGTTGCTGGGAGTGATGCAGGCATGTCATTTACCTACTACACTGACGCCGGCGCCACCAACGTTCTTAATAATCCCGGGGCAATTACTACAAGCGGAACTTATTATATAAAAGCAACAACACCAGAAGGCTGTGTTAGTATTAAATCTGTTACCGTTGCTATCAATGCCTTGCCCACAGCTATTTTAAATGGTGGCGGTGCACTATGCCGTGGTTTAAGTAAAACGCTTGATATTACTTTAACAGGCACAGCTCCATGGACTGTAACTTATTCTGATGGTAATACAACCTCTACCATTAATTCAATATCATCTTCTCCATACAAATTAATTGTTTCACCGTTAGTAAACACTACATATTCTCTTATAAGTGTTGCGGATGCTAAGTGTTCAAATTCCGCAACAGGAGTTGCGTCTATATCAATAGGAACGCCGATTCAGGCTGTACGTTATCCTACCGTAAATGCTACAGCAAATCTTCCTAAACAATTACAGGCACGTAATTTTACTTCTAATGATCAATACTCATGGAATCCAACTGTTGGTCTTAATAATTATTCTATCAACAATCCTGTATTCAACTATGATAAAACTACTGAGTATCTAATTAATATCGCAGCGGGCACGGGTTGTAATGTGGTAGATACGGTATTGGTAAATGTATTTCCTGCCTCTGGGCCACCAGCTATATACTCAGATATTTTTGTGCCTAAAGCATGGTCGCCCAATAAAGATGGCCATAATGATAAGTTGACACCTCTACTATACAAAATAAAAGAAATAAAATATTTTAGAATATTTAACCGCTGGGGACAACTCATGTTTGAAACGAATATCCGAGGGGAAGGGTGGAATGGCATATTTAAAGGCATACCTCAGGGTACAGATGTATTTACATGGACTGTTGAAGGATTAGGTGAGGATAACCGCAAACATGTAAAGAAAGGAACATCAATTTTATTAAGATAAAATGTAAAGAAAATGAAAATTATTTCTGTAATATTTTTGATGATCGTGAGAAGTTTCTGCTACGCTCAGGACCCAACTTTTTCACAATTTTTTTCATCACCATTAAATGTAAACCCTGCATTAACTGCCAATATTAATGCTGATTGGAGAGCAATTTCTAATTACAGAAGCCAATGGATGGGGGATGGTAGCCCATATGTTACCGGCACAGTATCCTATGATAGCAAAATATTGCAAAATAAAAATGCTTTTGTTGAAAAAAATAATTTTCTCGGTTTGGGGGGCATGCTTATGTTTGATCGTGCAATGGAAGGTGTTGCAAAGGGAACCTTTGCATCCCTTAATTTATCCTATAATATTAAATTGATTGATGGCGATAAAAAACACAGGCTCGGTATTGGTTTTGGGGGATCTTACGGACATAGAACAGTAGATTACAGCAGGCTTAATTTTGAAGATCAATGGACAGGTTTTGGGTTTAATACCAACTTACCAACAGGTGAATCAGCATTATCCAATATGAAAGATTTCCTCTCCATAAATACAGGGCTTACGTATAGCATTACCAGTGAGAACAGCAATTTTGATATTGGGGTAGCAGCTTTTCATGTAAACAAGCCAAAGCAAACTTTTTTGGAAGATGAAAACCAAACCCTGGCAATAAGAAAAGTTGCTCACACAAATTTTGAAACGTATTTAAATGACAGAACTATTTTGAATGTAAATGCTATTTATCAATTGCAGAGTGGTATAAAAAGAAGTGCAAGTTATTTATCAGCAGGAGGGGGATTGGGTTACTACCTGGGAGATGATAAAGGCCCAATTATTAATGCTGGATTATGGTATTGGAATGAAAATGGTTTTATGCCTTATGTTGGATTGGCAATAAATAATTTGCAGTTTGGATTTACGTACGAGCTTATAACTTCAAAATTAAATAATGCTGCTCGCAAACCTAAATCGGTAGAGCTTTCTATAATCTTAAGAGGATCAAGAGAGCCTTCCAAAAATATTCCTTGCCCATGGAAGTGAGTGGCAGTCACCTTATAAGGTGTATATAAGATTAATAAATAAAAAAAGCGAACTCTTTTCAGAATTCGCTCAACTTTCAATCTAACCACTAAAACAAATAGTTATGTTGTTTTAACTTTTACTTTTTCTTTACCATCCTCAATTTTTCTTTTTTGCTTCCAGTCGTCACCTTTCTTTTTCTCCTTTAAATCTCCTTTGTGTTTATGATCTTTACGCATTGCTGCAAATTGAGTTTTTTGCTCGGGTGTTAAAACTGCAGATATCTTATCTTTTCTTTCCTGCATTAAGGCTTTTTTCTCTGCTTTCATATCCTTAACCATAATGTTGTCATTCTTATCCAATGCCTGCATTTTGCTTTTAAAATCTTCATTGATAGATTTTATTTGTTGTCTCTGAGCCTCTGTTAAATTAAGCTTTTCCATTCCTTTGCCATGATGTCCTTTGTGCATTCCATGTCTGCCTTTGTTCATACGGTCACCGGCATTATTTTGATCCTGGGCAACAGCGCTAAACGTAAATGCAGCTATTGCAAATAACCCTGTAATTATTTTTTTCATGTTTTTATATTTAATTGTTTACAGTAGTATAATAGATGGATTATAATACCACTAGTTTAACCATGAAAATAAAAGAATTGTTAAGAAGCTAGTCTGAGAGATGGGATGCAGTTACAGGTATTGAATTTTTGTTTGCCAGCTGGCCACAGGCAGCATCAATATCCTTACCTCGGCTTATCCTTAATCGTACATTTACCCTGTGATTAGCCAGGTAATCCATAAATTTTTGTGTGGCATCTTTATCAGGCTTAGTAAAATCTGCAGCATCAATAGGATTATATTCTATAATATTTACCAGATGCACAGGAACCTGTTTGTAAATTTTAATTAAGTCATCAGCATCCTGCATAGTATCATTTACTCCTTTAAATAAAATATATTCAAAAGTGATATCGTTTTTCGTTTTTTCATGGAAATAATTCAAGGCTTCAATTAATGCTGCAATATTATTGGTTTCATTAATTGGCATTATTTCATTCCTCTTTTTATCA
>JBBJOK010000054.1:7415-9059 GCA_037721545.1 Chitinophagaceae bacterium | reverse complement strand
TCCATATAACCTGTTGCACAAAATTTACAACTGAGGCTGCATCCTATCTGGGATGAAACACAAGCGGTTTGTCTACTGTCAACAGGAATTAAAACGCCCTCGGTCAAATGGTTATCGTGAGTCTTAAATCGGGTTTTAATAGTGCCGTCGCTGCTATATTGAGAAACATCTAAAGTAATCGCAGGTAACGAAAAAGTATCTGATAAAGTTTGCCGTAATTCTTTACTAAGGTTGGTCATATCATTAAAGTTGTGAGCATGTTTTTGCCACAGCCATTCCCAAACCTGTTTTACCCGGAATTTCTTTTCTCCAATGGTTTCAAAATAACCCTGAAGTTCTTCAAGTGTAAGGGTTCTGATATTTTTATTTTTGGCCTGATCCATTTTGCAAAGGTACTGTTTGCATTCATGAGTTACGAACCATTCTAACTCCCAGCTATCCTTTTAGTGCAGGAATTTCACTTTCTTTGTGAATTATGAAAACAGTGTATATAATAGATGCCATAAGAACGCCTGTTGGTAGGTATGGTGGCGCATTAAGTTCTGTACGACCTGATGACCTTTTAGCTCATGTGATAAGAGAGCTACTTATCAGGAACTCTAATATTGATATCAATGCAATTGAAGATGTTATTGCAGGAGATGCAAATCAGGCAGGGGAGGATAACAGAAATGTTGCGAGAATGGCAGCCTTGCTTGCAGGGTTGCCTGTAACTATACCGGGTACTACAGTAAATCGATTGTGTGCAAGCGGCTTACAGGCAATTATGGATGCATCACGTGCAATTATGTGTGGTGATGGGGAACTCTTTATTGCATGTGGGGTAGAAAGTATGAGCAGGGCACCCTTTGTATTGGCTAAGGCAGAAAATGCTTTCAGTCGTAAACCGGAAATGTTTGATAGTACGTTGGGCTGGCGATTTCCAAATAATAAATTATCCGAAATGCATTATCCATATTCTATGGGTGAAACCGGAGAAAATGTTGCAAAGAAATGGGGAATATCACGGCATGCACAAGATGAGTTTGCTTATGAAAGTCAGCAGAAATATTTTGATGCATTGGATAAAGGTAAATGGAGTGATGAGATTATTTCAGTAGAAATTGATGCAGGTAAAGGAGAGAAGATAATTTTTGAAAGGGATGAGCATCCCCGGAAAACAGACATGGAAAAACTGGCGGCGTTAAAACCTGCTTTTGCTAAAGAAGGTACAGTAACGGCCGGAAATTCTTCGGGCATTAATGATGGATCTGCTGCAATGTTGTTGGCAAGTGAAGAAGCGATAAAAAAATATAATTTAAAGCCTATGGCAAAAATCATAAGCATGGCTGTTGCAGGAGTTGATCCTGCTATAATGGGGATGGGGCCTGTGCCGGCAACTCTAAAAGCTTTGCAGCGTGCAGGTTTAACCATCAGTGATCTTGATCTTATAGAATTAAATGAGGCATTTGCATCGCAGGCTATTGCCTGTATCCATGATCTTAGCCTTGACTTTGAAAAAGTAAATGTGAATGGCGGCTCAATTGCTATAGGTCATCCTTTGGGTTGCAGCGGCGTTAGAATTTCAACCACATTATTATATGAAATGAAAAGGCGGAAGGCTAAATATGGTTTAGCAACAATGTGTGTGGGAGTAGGCCAGGG
>JBBJOK010000054.1:0-7315 GCA_037721545.1 Chitinophagaceae bacterium | reverse complement strand
CTAACCACCACTACACTCCAATGTAGAAAATAAGAGAGCTCATTTCTCTCAACAAATGAAATTTTTACAAAAGCATAATGCAATAAAGCTGTGATAATAACAGCTGCAATTACAACAATAACATATACAGGTATCCATGTTTTAGCAACTGTTTTACTTAACCAGTTTGGCGAATAACCAAGTGTAAGTAAAAGTTGTAGATTCTCTTTGCTTTTCGCAATCATTAATTGTAAATAAAAAGAAAATAACATTAGCGCAAGTACAATTACAAGCATCCCAAAAACTCCCAATGCACTTACAATGTTTTGCAATACTTTTTTAACCCGTCCGAATTTCGTTTTGTCTTTGTTGAGATGATAATTTTTACTTTCTAAAAATGTGATCAACTGTGGATTATTGGCATCTTTTGTTTTAATGTAAATTCTTGATGGATTTACTTTTGATGCCGCCCCAAAATTTTGGTTGCTCCATTCCATAAAATTTTTAGGAACAAGAATAGAATTTATCCTGTCGCTAAGGGCTACAATGTTTCCTTTAAAATTTTGAACACCCGTTGCCCCATAAATCTCCAAAATAATATTTACCGAAGAAACGGTTTTGGATGAAAGTTGTGGCAGATCCTGACTGGGGGCAAACACATTATACAACTCTAAAAAATCTGATGAAAAAATGATGGGCACAGTTTCCTGCCCGGGCTGCCAGGTAAATGATGGTGGAACAGTATCAATAAATGCATTATCAATACTTTCTAAAAAAAGATCGGTGCTAAAGGGAATAATGGTTCCTGCGCTGGCCTTAGCTCTATATTGGTTGGAAATTAATGGCGCTGCATCTTCAACAGTATTGTGATTTTTTATTTCATTAAATTCTACATCCTTAAAAGTATTATCCTTCCCCATGTTCTCATTTGTGATCACTTTGGTTATGGAGAAGAAATCAAAACCATTTTTTCTTGGATTATTTTCTTTCAATAAATTATTAATGTTTATGAACATTTGCATTGAACTTAACAGAAGCACTACGCCGATGCCTAATCCAAAATAACTTACCCATTTACTTATCTTGTTTTTACTTGTATTAAGAAGGGGCAAAATTGTCTGAACCATGATTTATGGGATTAAGGGATTAACATGATTAAGGACAATAAAGTCACGAGCATGCTCTCTAGCAAACATATAGTGTCCGATCATTTTAATTAATCCTTTTAAATCTACCCAAATCATGGTTCAGATAATTTCATAATTTTAAAATTCTTTGCCCTTTTAAGAAATCCAATTCTTTTAAATCAGCAAATATCATTGACGCATTGCGTTTACTGCATTCCCCTTCAATCAATTCAAAAGCTTTAATTCTGTTACCCTCATCAAGGTTGCTGAATGGCTCATCAAGCAATAAAAAATCAAATGGCTGCATAAGTGAACGGATAATTGCTATTCGCTGCTGCTCGCCATAACTACAGGTTTTAGCCAACCTGTTTAATTTATTTTGGATCCCTAACTGAGCTGCCATCTCTTCAATTTTTTCTTGAGTGTGATATGGATTGAGTTGGCGTTTCAGTTCAATATTTTCTTTTACAGTTTGTTCGGTGAATAATCTGAGATCCTGAAAAACTATGCTGAAATTCTTTTGGCGCAAGGCTGAAAATTGTTCTAAAGAAAAATTCTTAATATTTGCATCCTGATAAGAAATGGTTCCATTATAATCTTTTCTTAAGCCATAAAGAAAATGGATCAAAGAAGTTTTACCACTGCCGGATGGTGCAACAATATGAACATGCTCACCTTTATTGAAGACAATATTTTTGCCCCAAATTTCTGAACCGGTAATTTGTTCCGTGTCGAAATAGCCAGGAACAAGTTCCTGCAGTTGTATATGCATAAGTTCAGTAGAAATTACTTTCTGGTTTGAGCCCGGGTTTTATTTGTTATCACCGTGGCAGAATCTGTGGGTAATGTATTTATTTCTGTATGCCATCCTCCTTTATTCTTTTTCTTTTCTTCAATTACAACCTTTGAAATATCATCTGCATATTGATTGAGCTGTTTCAAACTATTCGTGTTTTTATCCATTAGATTTAGTTCTCCATTACTTACAAGGCCGCCGTTTTTAAATTCTCCACCGGTTGCATAAA
Organism: Chitinophagaceae bacterium; assembly: GCA_037721545.1. Classification (GTDB taxonomy): domain Bacteria; phylum Bacteroidota; class Bacteroidia; order Chitinophagales; family Chitinophagaceae; genus Ginsengibacter. Next base: position 5,184 of record JBBJOK010000054.1, on the reverse strand, counting down.
AATTATTCCACATTGCAATGTTCCTGTCATAATAAGCCTTACCAATACTATCCTTTGTAAGTTGCGATTGCATGGCTTTTAAAATCATTTGCACATCAATAAAACTTCCCATTGGATGATTGTTTATTTTAGAAAGAAAATCCGGATTTGCCTGTTGCCCTGAAAAATATTTATTTACCGCATCTTGAGTATTGCTTAAGACAAAATACTTGTCGTCCATTTTCTGGTAGCTTTTAGTGGGTGTTGCGTCTTTGCCCATTGATTTGCCAAAGCTTAGCAATTTATTAAAAGCATCTTTATCCCCAACAGCGACTGCAAATAAAAATGTTGCATCAGTTTTTTGGTAATAGTCACTGATAGTATCTTTTAATCCCGGTAATTTAAGAGAATCGTTTTTCATGGTAATATCACTTACAGCAAATAATATATCTCCCTTTGTAGCTTTCACCACATCATCTAACGAAAGCCCCTGGCCTGAGAGAAATAAATTTACGAATCCATCCAACCCGGTTAATTTAATTATTTCCAAAAGACTTCCTGGTGTGATATGTATAGAAAAAACGCCGGCAAGATTCTGTGAAGGGAGCCTTTTTATCATATCAGTATTGATATTTCCATCTCCTTTTTGTAAAATATCTGAAAGCTCTTTGCCGAAGTATTGCTTGTGAGTTCCGGCAATTTTACCATCCTGAAAATTAATGGTTGCAGTTGAAATATTATCCACCAAAAATTTATCAAGCTTTACCATGCCTGCCATACCGGTCATAGGTGGCATAGAGCTTTTTGATAATTCATTTGTATTTAGCCAGAAATGAATATCGCCTTCTTCGCCCAAAAGATCTGCAAATCTTTCATTCTTATATAAACTGTTATCCTCGCTTAATGAAAAAATATTTTTGCAAACAATTACTAAACTATCTGAAGAAGGAAGCGGTAAGGGTATTGCAGTTATTGTAGAATCGGTTAATGAATCAATGCCTTGAAATTTTTGTACATCTGAATTCGTAACAAGAGCAAATCTTTCATTATTCCAACCAATTACGGCTGAATCAGTTTTGAAAATATTAAGTTCACCGTCTTTACTTATGGTTGCAGCAGGATGCATGTTTTTAAGAAATTCTGAAAAAGCCTTACTGTCTTTCAGGCTTCCCAGCACAACTGCCTGGCCTCTACTATCTGGTTTTAAAACAAAAAAAATCATGTTTGATTGCAGATCAATACCTGTTTTAGCGGGATCATTTATAAAAACCTTTGAGGTTGCAGGCATTGAACTATCTAACATAAGTTGATTGTACCAATAAGATTTTTTTATATCCTCCCAGCTGAGTTTTGATAACAATGATTTTGAATTAAGCTCGATAACAACAGCAGCTTCCTTGGGAATCATTTTTCCAAGGTTGCTTTTTTTGCTGCAGGAAATAATTAGTAAGCAAATCAATCCAACTAAGGAGATTAGTTTTATATGTTTCATAAAAAGGTTTTTTATTAATTAGTAAAGACCCGAAAAGTAACCCGTAATTATTTTGTAAAGTAATTTTCAAGTTTGTTCAAAGCAACTGTTTCCTGTTCATTTTTTGTAAGATCTTTTATAACACAACAAACGTCCTCAATTTCTTTACTGCCGATAATTACCGCAAATTGAATATTTTTTTTTGCAGCATACTTAAATTGTTTATCCATTTTTGCAGGCTCATGAAATATCTCACAACTTATTCCTTTGCTTCTTAAATGCAGCATTTGTTCAAATGCAAATTTACTTTCATCATTTCCCATATTAAAAAATAATGCAGTTGCTCCTTTTTGCATTTTTGTTGGAAAAAGTTTCAGTTCTTCCATTACATCATATATCCTGTCTACCCCAAAGCTGATGCCTACACCCGGAATGCCGGGTACTCCAAAAAGGCCTGTAAGATCGTTATATCTTCCGCCGCCACCTATGCTTCCTATCTCAACATCATCTGCTGTAACTTCGTAAATGGTGCCTGTATAATAATTAAGCCCTCGTGCAAGAGTTAGATCAATCTGAACTTTTTTCGACCTGCAATGATTTAGGATAAACTTTAGTTCTTCAATTCCTTTCTCTCCTTCTTCAATATTTTTAAACAAGGTTTTAAGGTTATAGAGCTTTTCATCATTAATTCCCTTAATCATTAAATAATTTTCTACAATATCTATTTGCCTTGGGCCTAATCCGTTTTTCTCTAACTCCTCTTTTACTTTTTCCATCCCTATTTTATCCAATTTGTCTATGGCAACAGTAATACTTGCCATTTTATCTGTTGCATTGCAAAGTGTAGCAAGAGCCATTAAAATTTTTCTGCTGTTAACTTTTAATGATATTTCAATTCCTAATCTTTTAAAAACCTCCAAATAAATTCCTGCCAGCTCAGCATCGTTTATTAAAGAATAGCTGCCCACAACATCTGCATCACATTGATAAAATTCACGGTATCTTCCTTTTTGCGGCCTGTCCGCCCGCCAAACAGGCTGCATCTGGTAGCGTTTGTAAGGCATACTAAGTTGGCCATAATTCATCGCTACAAATCTTGCAAACGGAATGGTGAGGTCATACCGTAAAGCTCTCTCAGTAAAGGTTTTTACGTTTTTCCCTTCTAAAATTTTTTCAAAGTCTTCCCTTGCCTGATTATATTTTCCAGGATTATCAAGGCCATTATTAAGGATTTTGAAAATTAATTTATCTCCCTCGTCGCCATACTTGCCTGTCAATGTTTCCAGGTTCTCCATTGCAGGCGTTTCCAATGGCTCAAAGCCACATAATTCAAACACAGTTTTTATAGTATTTAAAATATATTCCCTTTTTCTAATGGTTTGCGCAGCAAAATCTCTTGTGCCCTGTGGTAATGTGGGTTTCATATTCTATGTTGCGTATGCTGCTTTAGTTTTTGATAATAACAAAGATAATTGACTGTATGTAAGTTAACCCGTAATTTTTGGGATAAGATTTGCCTTTGGGATTATGGAATTTATTTATCTTCCCATCTTTATTAAAATCTTAAAGCATGAGCCTGGAAGAATTTGAAGAAAATTTAGATCCCAAAACCAAACGATATATTTTAAGAAGAAGTATTATGGATCTTGGCATGGGATTAATATATATTGCCATTGGTGTTGTGATTTTATTTGCAAAAGTGATGGGGCTTCATAATGAATTTGCAGTAAGTACCTGGGGTAAAATTTTTGCAGGATTATTTGTGTTGTATGGAATATGGAGGCTTTATAGAGGTATTAAAAAAGATTATTTAAAAGATAGATGATTATAAATATAAAAAATTACCTTACTAAATTTAAAATGCTGCTTTTATGTGCTTTTATGTACACTATAAGTAGTTGCAGTGGAAGCCATGATCGAACTGATATTGACACTCCCGAAAAAGGTGTGATCCATATTAGTGTGGATGAATCTTTTAAACCAATAATTGATTCTCAGATACAGGTTTTTGAGGCTTTATATCCTCAGGCAAAAGTTATTGCTGAATACAAACCAGAAGCTGATTGTTTCAGGGATCTTATTAAGGATAGCACAAGAATGATAATTGTTACCAGGGGATTAACGCCGGAAGAAGAAAAATTTTATAAAGATTCATTACAATATGGCCCTACCTGGAATAAAATTGCTAATGATGCTGTTACGTTAATTGTAAATAACAAGTCGAAAGACACGTTACTTACAATGGAAAAGATTAGAGGAATATTAGATGGCTCAACGGGAGATAAACAAATTGCTGTGTTTGACGGGTTAAGTGCTACCAGTACCGTAAGGTTTGCTGTTGATTCCATTTTAAAAGGAAAACCTTTTGATCCTAAAAAAGTATTTGCTGTTAAAAGTAGCCAGGATGTAATTAATTATGTAGCCTCTAATGACAATGCAATCGGGTTTATTGGTGTAAGTTGGATCGGTAATAAAGAAGATACATCACAACTCAGTTTTTTGAAAAAGGTTAAAATTGCTTCTTTAGCATGTAAATGCCCTGAAAAAACATTTGTAAAGCCGTACCAGTACAATATTCTATCAAGGCGATATCCCTTGGTACGTGGTTTGTATTATATACTTAAAGAAAATTATGATGGATTGGGAGGTGGTTTCGCAAATTTTATGCAATATGAAAAAGGACAGCTCATATTTTGGCGTGCTTACCTGGGGCCAACAAGAATGCAGTTCAATGTTCGCTCTGCCACAATGAATAAATAACATTAAACACACACATAAATCAATTAAATCAATAAAAAAATGGGAAAGATAAAAATCATGAGCTTTTTAGTGAGCCTTCTTTTTACGGGTCAAATTTTATCTGCACAGAGCGTAGAAGATGGCAAACGTTTTTTGTATTATGAAAGATACAAGAGTGCAAAGGATGTATTCAATAAATTATCAACAGCAAACCCCAGTAATGCAGAAGCAGCTTATTGGCTCGGCCAAACATATCTCGCTGAAGATGATAGTGTTGCTGCAAAAACTTTATATCAAAAAACTCTAGCAGCAAACCCTAATGCCCCTTTAATGTTAGTGGCAATGGGTCAAATTGCTTTGATGGAAAATCAAAAAAATGATGCTAAAAATCGTTTTGAAACAGCCCTTAGTCTTACAAAAAATAAAGATTTTAATGTTGTTAATGCAATTGCACGTGCTAATGTGGATGCTCGGAATGGGGATGCCGTATATGCCATTGAGAAATTAAAAATGATTCCTGAAAATAAAAGAACAGCTGAAATCTGGACTACTTTAGGTGATGCTTACCGTAAGATGACTGATGGCGCTAATGCTCAAGTTTCTTATCAAAGTGCTTTAACAGTAGATCCTAATTATGCCCGAGCAAGTTTTATGATAGGCAGATTATATCAAACTCAGGGGTTTTCTCAGGAAAGTTTCTATATGAGATATTTTAATGAAGCAATTACTAAAGATGCCAAATTTGCCCCGGTTTATTCATGGCTATCTGAATATTATTATAAAAGAGACATAAATAAAGCAAGAGAATATTTAGATAAATACATAGCAGTGGCAGATGCCGATAGTAAGAACTGTTATTACCAGGCATCATTTTTATATGCATCAAAACAATATCAGCAATCGATCACAAAGTCTAATGAGTGTATAACTGCCGGTGGCCAATCTCCATATCCCAGCTTATATGGTTTAAAAGCATTTGCTTATGATAAATTAGG
>JBBJOK010000361.1:0-3267 GCA_037721545.1 Chitinophagaceae bacterium | reverse complement strand
TACGGTACTAAAAAGGTTATTTTAAAAAATAAAACAACCGGTAAAATTGTAGAGAGAACTTTAGAGTAATAGGTGAAATAAAATTAGTTATTGATCATTACTTTGCCGAAAGCTGCATAGCCGATTATTTTTTTATCTTTTCCAAAAGTACCCTCAGAGATGATGTTTCGGTTGCCATTTGTAGTCCTGAAAAACTCATTGAAGCCGGTGGGTATAGGTATAAAAAAGCAAGAAGACCCGACCTCTACGGCGATATTATAAGTAAACCGAACAAGGCAGAACTGCATGTGGTTTGGCTTAATAAAGAACAAGATAATATGGGAAAGTAAAATACTAATTTTAATTTTCAAGATTTTAAATAAAATATATTTACATAATATTCTAACGCTATGTTTGTACACCATGTATTTTTTTGGATGAAAGAAGATCTTACAAATGCTGATTTGAAAAAATTTGAGAAATCAGTTGGCACCTTATCATTTATTGAAGCTGTAAATCGTGCAGAAGTAGGCAAACCTGCTACCACCAACCGACCGATTATAGAAAGATCTTATTCATATTCTTTATTACTAATGTTTGACAGCCTTGCGGCACATGATAAGTACCAGGTTGACCCTGTTCATTTAAAGTTTGTTGCAGATTGTTCAAACATGTGGACTAAGGTTTTAATTTATGATTCCGAATCATTTTCATAAAATCTAAGTTTTCTTCTTTTTTAGTATTTATTTTCCCGATAAGGCAAAAGCTATATACACATCGCTGGAAGTGGTTTTTAGTTTGCCACCTCCGCAGGCAATAACCACATATTGCTTACCATTTACTTGATAAATGGAGGGAGTAGCAAATCCAGCTGCCGGAAGATCAGTTTGCCAAAGCAGCTTTCCTGTTCGTTTATTATAGCCCCGAAATTTTCCATCTTTAGTTGCTGCAATAAATAATAATCCTCCGGCTGTTACCACAGCACCTCCATAATTTTCGGTTCCTGTATGTATTCCTTGTTTAGCAAAAGTTGCATCATCACCTAAAGTTTCTTTCCAAACTAGATTTCCTGTTTGCAAATCAATGGCATTGAGTGTTCCCCAGGGCGGACGCAAAGCTGGCAATCCTTCTTTACTTAAAAATTTATTGTAACCAGAAATGTTATAGGGCACCTTAGTGAATGTATCAGAAACAGTAACGGACATCTTAAATTTTTTTCTTTGTAAAGAATCTATGTCTAAGACATAAGAACCTATTGCTTTTTTTTCTTCAATGCTTAATTGTTTGAAAGCAGGCATCATTCTTCTGCCGGAAGATATTAATTGATATAACTCTTCTTCTTTTAATTTTCGATTGATGTTTACAAGTGATGGATTATTTCCGCCTCCCTGCCTGTTGGGTGCATGGCACGACATGCACTTTGATTGATATAATCTTTTTCCTGCATCAAGATAGTTTTCGTTAGTTACCGCTTTATCTTTTATATCCACTATCGTAATAAGCCATGCCATTTCATTTGCATTTACATACAATAAACCCGTAGAAGGGTCAAATGCAGGCCCACCCCACTCTGCGCCTCCATCAAGCCCGGGAAGAAAAACAGTACCTTGTTTTGAAGGAGGGCTAAACATGTTCCCGGTTTTATAATCTTTCAGTTTTGCTTTTAGTTGTCGAAAAGAGGAATCAGGTAACAAATTGTTCAATTCCTGTTCAGTAAAAACCTGCCTCACAAAAGGTTTGGGCAAAGTAGGAAAAGGCTGTGTTGCAGAAAGTTTTTCTCCAAATAAATCTGTTTCTGTAGGAACAGGCTTTTCTTCTATTGGATAAATAGGCTTACCTGATATTCTCTCAAAAAGAAATACAAAACCGGTTTTAGTAACCTGTGCTACCCCTTCAATATTTTTATTATTTTTTTTGAGAGTAACTAATATTGGAGCAGTTGGCAGATCTCTATCCCAAACATCATGATGAATCGTTTGAAAATGCCAGATGTATTTCCCCGTTGCTGCATCCAATGCAAGTACACAATTTGCAAATAAATTGTTACCGGTTCGTTTACCTCCATAAAAATCAAAAGAAGCCGAGCCCGTACCGGCAAACACTATTCCTTTTTTTTCATCCAAACTAAAACCACTCCATGCATTTACTCCGCCTGTATGTTTATAAGCTTCTTCATTGTCCCATGTTTCGTATCCGGTTTCACCGGGATAAGGTATAGTATGAAATATCCATTTACGTTTCCCGGTATGTACATCAAAGGCTCGTATGTGCCCCGGAGCCGCAACTGGTCCTTCATCTACACGTGATCCCATAATAATTAAATTTTTGTAAATAATACCCGGTGATGTTGCCGTGACAAAAAGATCTTTTACATCCCGATCCAATCCATCGTGCAAATCGATCTTTCCATCAACTCCAAAATTTTGATCGGGTTTGCCGTTTAAAGTATTAATGCAAAACAAATTTGAACCCGCTGTATAAAATATGCGCTTGTTTGTTCCATCAGTCCAATACGTTATCCCCCGGATATTGTTGAGAATAAAAGATGACTTTTTATTGCCAATAGAATCAACTGGATTAAATACCCACTTTTGCTGTCCTGTGGCTGCATTAATGGCAAATAATTTTAGTTGTGGAGAAGTTCCATATAATACGCAATCTACAATAATCGGATTGCATTGAATTTGAGAATTGTTTATTGTATCAGCATCCTGCGTGTGATAGATCCAGGCTATCTGCAAGTTTTTAACATTAGATGTATCAATTTGAACAAGCGATGAATAATGGATATTTTCTTTAGAACCACCATATACTTCCCACCTGCTATACTTATCAGTAGCTCGATTACATGAAGAGAAAAGAAAAAAGAATAAGACGATAAGGTATGATTTAAGCTGTTCCTTCATATATCCATTATTAAATATTGTTATCCAACAAACCAAGATAAAAAATTTGATATCGCCAATATAAGCCCATCGTTTAATTCTCTGAAGTAAAATATTTTTTTGGAATTTGATAGTATTTTTTTATTTGATCTTTAAAATACTATTTACTCACCCGGTTCAATGACTTCTTTTAGTAAAGGTTTTTTTAATATTTGTAAAATATTTGAATTCAATTCAGCAGAAATATTTTTGTGTTAATTGGTTTAAAACTTCTTACATTTAATTATAATATACCAAGCTCAACATTCCTGATTATTTCTTGAAAATTGTTTCTCATTTTAAAAAGACTTTAAATATGCAAAAGAAAAATTCTCAATCATCAAGAAGAAATTTTCTAAGACAA
>JBBJOK010000360.1:629-3268 GCA_037721545.1 Chitinophagaceae bacterium | reverse complement strand
TATATGGAGATTGTTTTTGCTTGTTTGGAGTGTAGCCCAATTTTATTGCGGCTGCGTTTGCCCTGTACATTGCTACAATTTGCGCTAAAGCAGATTGTCTCATTAACTTCTTTGGGGTTTGTGGCTGGGCTACTGTTAAAGGCTTAGCCCTTAAAATGTTTTGCCCTTTTAGTGTTGCGAATACTGTGTTACCAATTTTTTTCCGTGCCCTGCCGATCAGTGTGTTTTGAACTATTGCCATTGTCTTAAAATTTTGGTTTAGTAAGTTTTTTCTACTGTCAAATGTAAAATGACATATTGTCACTACCAAATAATTTTTATTATATTTCTTTGAATTTATAAAATTACTTGTGAATTGTCTACCGTTTCGGACAGTAAATATTACTTGACGTGCAATAATTTTTATGATAAACCAATAGAGCTGCCGTCAGGAACAATATGTAATAATCATAACTACAATTACATTGAATACCTACATTCAGCTTGACTTACACCACTATTTCACAGATCCTTTCCCCGGGGGCCGTGCCAGCGTCACAGGGGCGGGCTTGTGGCAGGCAAGTTTTGGAATACGTCGTTAGAGCGTTGACAGAACTTTGAAGGAGCGATTCATGCAAGTCGATCCAGTTTTACATGTCAAAAATGACATTTTAGCGGTTTTTTGAAATCCATTTTGACTAACTATTTTAGCTTTTGATCCTAAAATCTCTTTTTTTACTCGCATCCGGACGGATTGGCTTTGGCTTTCCTTCATCATGATGCCTCGGTGTGTTGGGAGTTTAAAATCCAGATTCTTTTGAATTACCCCTGCGGAGCTTTTAACTTCAAGTTATAACAGCATAGATGAAGTACACGCCCCGACCCGGTACTGTATTCGACACCGGGCGGGGCAGTTTTACTACTGTTTGGGCTTATTCCTACGATGCAACGGGGTGGGGGCACTTTTTGGCTGCGCTGTTGTATTTGTGGCAAGGGCAAAAGCCAAAACATGTGCCTGAGACCTTTTTTGGTTGACTGAGTTTTGCTGTTGATTGTGCGTTGGCTGTCCTCAGAAATTGCAATTGACAGCCTAAACGGATGTAGATAATCTTCTATAGTCATATCAGGGTAATGGCTTAATTGAAATACGTTTAAGGGTATATAAAATTGCGATGAGCATTTTTTTGCTGGGCTGCAATTTTTATACTCTTAAACATTGCTTGGATTTAAACTCCGGCTTAGGTTGGATATGCAATTTTTTGGGCCGTTGTGCTGGCTTTTTTTTGATGTTTGGTTCTGCACTGTTGTTTTTGTATCTTTTTTTTCCTTTCAGATATTCTCCACTTTTTTTTGCTTGCGTGGATCTTCTCATCGTTTTTTCAATCTTATAATAATATTTTTTGTGGATCCCGTCTGATTAAATTTAAGTGATCATTGTATTTTTTTGTTTGCTCATCTGTTAGAATGTAATTATGTGGCTTCTCTTGAAATTTGTATAAACTGAATCTGTCTCCTTGGTAATACTCACATGCTTTATTATTTACTGCCATCATTAAAAACTCTTCATGCATACTCTCTCCAATCAAACTAAAATATTTATTCACTTTTAAATTCATACTGCAGTCCCAAACTTTTCCTCCAATTGATTCTGTGTTTTGTATTGATTTTGATATTTCCTTAACTAGATAACTTGCCATGTCTCTTATTTTTCTTACTTCATGTATGTCTGTAGAATTTGGGTCGTAATTTTTTTTCTCAATGTACCACTGATCTAATAACCTAGCTTTCTGTTGCAATTCATTCCACTTTAATCTTATAGATAAATAACTTATAAAGGTTGGTGTCGTGATGTGATAATGTATCTGCCCTCGTTTTTGTAATTCTGCTTTCCAAATATATGTGGTTGCTTTTTTTGTTCTTCGGAGCCATTGTAAGAAATGTTGTAATAATAAATTGTATGCTTCTTTTCCTGTTAGATTTTTTGTACTGTTTGAAACTGTTAATGTAATGAATGACATCCTATGCTTAAAATTTTTCTTCGTAAACTCATTATATATCTTGACTTCCTTTGTTGATTCACATAATAATATCACTGCTCTTGCCAATCTTTTTTTCGCTCCTCCGGTCATCTTTCCACTGTATCTATTTTTGTTAATCTCCTTCATATTTAAACTCCTTCTCAGTGCCAGGCTATTACTTACATTCCCTTCATATTGATCATACACTAATATTGTTTTATCCCTCATTTGTATTATAGGAATGTAGTTATTCAATGTAATTTTATTTATGATTATGACATATTGTTACTGACGGGCAATAATTCCTATGATAAATCAATTAGAGGGCTTTTGTTGTTTCGGGGCTTCTGTTATTATGGCAGTCTCTACATGGATTTTCTCATGTGGGCAATCTAAAGCAGTTTATAAATGCAAATCAAACAAAGTTTTTTGCTTTTCAACTTTCTCTTCTAACTGCTGATCCTTAATTCTTCTGATCGCTTCATCTACTTGCAATTCCAGAGCAATACTTCTCTTTAATTCTGTAGTGTTGCGATACTTAAAATATGCTTTTTGTTGTTGTCTCATTCTGTAAACGAGTTGAAGGAAGTCTGTCATTTTGAGGATTTTTTTTGTTTGAATTGAATATTAAATTTTGTTTGT
>JBBJOK010000360.1:0-619 GCA_037721545.1 Chitinophagaceae bacterium | reverse complement strand
TGGTATGCAGATTTTTTTAAAAGTTTATAATAAACTTCTTGAAGAAATTTCAGTGGCATTTTTCTTTTACAACATGTGCAACATCTTCTCATATTATCTTTTTAATAAATTGATATGTATATTTTGTCTGTAACAACTGCCTCAGCTATTTTATCAAATATTATCCAGTATGCGGTTTTTGATTGTCTTATACTATCACCCAATTTGCTTATGCCAGGGAGTATGCAACCTTCTGTATCTGCATGAGTATTGCCGGGATGGATTCTTATTCCTTGATAGCCGGGAACATTTAAAAGTAAAGGCAAGTACTTTTTAAATTTGTTACTATACGAAACAATTATCTCATAGGTCCCTGTAGGGATTGCAGTTTTTCCCTTTACCTTTTTTTCCCAGATTGTTTTCAGTGGCATGCTCTTATCAAGCCCTCGATCTGTATCCTCACAAGTAAAAAACATTTCACCTGTTGGCATAAACAGTTTCCCCATTGTTGAATAATTTGTTTTTTCGAATCTTTCAAGTTTGATGACCATTTTTTTTATTTTTTATTGTTTACTGATTAACCTGTAATAGTTATTGATTACAAAAACGAAATGAATTTGCGTTTTGCCATTTTCTGACA
>JBBJOK010000359.1:0-3275 GCA_037721545.1 Chitinophagaceae bacterium | reverse complement strand
AAGAGCTCTGCAGGTACTGATTTTTGCGTAAAGTGATAAATCAAGCAGATAAATCCAACGATCTTTTTTTGCTCCAGTGAAATATTTTGCAAGCATTTTACAACATAGTTTTCAATCCCGATAAAATCTTTATCATAGGTAACTAATCCATACACGAATGGGGAAATGTATTTGGGAGTAAATTTATAATCAGTCTTAATCGAATGTATTTCTTGCCGCCTAAAAGGCACAAGTGTTGAAAAAACATTTTCAAAAAGGCTTATTTCATTCAATTCAAGTTGAGCTTTCAATATGAATTTTTTATCCTTAGCATTAGGAACAAATCCTCTTCGGACAATCAAGATAACAGCATTCTTAATAGCAAGAGCCAAATCTCGATACAGTGGGATTGATTCTTTGACTTCAAATGATTCCAAAACAATTAATAGTGGCAAACTCCCTTTGGTATATTGGTCATAAATTATTCTTAAGCCCGCTATTGTTTTTTGAGTTCGTATTTTCTTAATATAATTGTAGGATAATCATTGTGAAGTCTGTATGCAATGCTTCTTGCAACGGTTGTACCTCCAGCACCTGCCTCATGGACAAGTTCCACTTCATGAAGCTTGTTTTTTTCTAATTCTTCTTGAAGTCTACGATGTAGATTGTCAAAAGAGTTCCGAGTTATCACTTTGCCTTCATAGATATCTTTCCATGTAATTAGCCCGCCTTTGTAAAAACTGTCTGTATTTGCTTCATTTAAAATCTCCTTTTCAATTCCTCTATATATAACTTCTATCCCTAAGGTTTGAAGGTAGTCGTAATCTTCTTTTAAGATGTTCATAAAACCTTTCGTTTTGGCATCCTGTTTATGAGGGATAAGAATTTGACTTTTAGATTTTTCATCTTGAACGAACGTGATAGAATTATTAATTCCCTCTGCTAATTCCTCTACCGTAATGTTGATAATTTCAACATTTGAAAATACATTTTGAAAGCTGTCCTAAGTGAAGCTGCCGTCAAAGCAAATAACAAATTTAAGGTTGCTTTCATCAACTGCATTGAATTCATCAATTACAGCATAGGCATAATCAGGGTCAATATTTAGTAGAACAACAATTCTAGATTTTAACCGAGATCCTTTATTAAATGATTGATAAAGATTGTCGGACAAAAATCTTTTATACTTATTCCGCCATGCTTTAAGTTCATCTATTGGGAGTATCGATCCTTGTCCATTAGCAAAAAACCAGTAGTGTTCAAATTTTGGATCGAAATCTAATCTATCAACAATCGTAAACGATTTTTTGTAAGATGTCCCTTTCAACTTCTCAAAGTTTAATAAAAGACCATTCTCGGTTTCATCTGAACGAGGATTGAAATCTAATACTAATCGCCAGGGAAGTTTAGCGATTGCGTTCACTACTTCAGAATTATCAGATAAGTTAGGTGGGGAGACTAAAATATATTGAAACCTTTTTTCAAAATCATCACATATGATTAGAAACTCGTGCCACTTTTCTTGGAAGCTAGATACCAAAGTAAGGTCTGGGTTCCCATTCATCGCATTTTGAATTGTTATGGGCAGTGGGGTTGACAATTGTTTGATAAAACCATCTTATTACTTGCTTAATACTTGTATTGCATACTTCTAAATCTTCTTCATCCGTATCATCAGAATTTTTGTTCGACGAATGAGAGCTTGGATTAGTGCGATTTCTTATTAAATCAAAATGAAGTTTTATATGTGGGGAATCTTTGAATTTATTAAGTTCCACAAGAACTTGAATTAACTCAAAAAACTTTAACCGATCACCCACTTTAGATGATCTATCGCTGGCAGGCAAAGGTGTTTTACCTAAAATAATTTTTGTGCCTTGAATTTCATTTTCTGAAAATAGTATTACTGCTTTGCATATGCTTTCGGCAGTGATTCTTACACTGTTAGTAATCAACTCTTTTCGCTGGAAACTTCCACACCAGTAATTAAAATGGAGTTCTATTTCTTGCAATTTTTCTTTTAATGTCATATAAGTCCAATTAAAACAATTCCAAATCATCTTTAGCTCGTGTAATAGCTGTATACTTCCATTTCAAATCCTTGACTCTAAAAGTATTTACATAAACTTTTTCCCATTCGCCACCTTGAGCTTTATTGCATGTTATCGCATAGCCATAGCTTAAACGAAGTGCACCCACATATCTATCATGTTCAGGCATTCCACTTTCGCTATATTGTTTGTTTTTTCTAAATCTTTCTGCTCTTAGATTTTTCTCAGTAGCGGCGTCCAACTCAGGCTTTTTATTAATCAATATTTCAAGCAAAATATAGTCTTCGATTGTTTGTTCGCTCCCATTTAAACTACGCGCTTTTAATTTTGCTGGTGCAAAGTGTAGCCCTGCTACCTCCTCTGCTTGTTGAAGATTAATTTCTTCAATAATTACATAGTCGCCGTTGTATAAAATTTGTTCATTCCGCGTCCAGTTGTTTACGACCATCATCAGGTCTCCAGGTTCTATTAGTCTTACAGTATTTCCAAAAAGGTGTTTGCGAACCTGGTCATTAAATAATCTATTGGCTTTATGGGAAATTCCAATTGCTATAGCTTCATCAGGATTATCCTCATTAAACCGAAGTGCGAATTCTTTAGCAGCCACGAAAATATTCCTGTGTCGGTAGGCTTCGATTTGTGGATGTATGTATTCTTTATTATCAATCGCTTCTCTATAAGTATTTGCGTTCTTTAAAATATAACTCCCATCCACTTGCCTCTTAACTTCCGTTAAGTAATGAAAGCTTCCTTGCCAATTAAACTTCTTTCGTAGGTAGTTTGGATTAAGGGCAAGGGAATCTGTTTCATTAATTGGCGGTAATTGATTTCTGTCTCCAAGGAAAATGACTTTATTTTTTGGATTTCCAGCTTTTAAAAATTGTACCAAATGATTAAGTAAGGAGTCATCAACTTGAAACATGTCACCTTCCGTTGATTCTTTATTTGCGGGTAACATAGATGCTTCATCAATTACATAAATACAAAAATCTCGTTGTTTATTTTTTTTGAGTTGAAAATTTACAACTCCTGTTTCTTTGTTTGTATCCACCGAATAAATTAAAGAGTGAATAGTATTGGAAACAGTCTTAGTTTTTCTACCCAATATTCTAGCTGCTCTGCCCGTGGGAGCTGCAATTTTATATATTATCTCATTAGCGTCTTGTTATAAACCAAACAGGTTCAACTGGTTAGATTCATGTTCTTTGACATATTGCGGATAGGTGTTTGAAAATAATTCAAGTA
>JBBJOK010000053.1:11686-13115 GCA_037721545.1 Chitinophagaceae bacterium | reverse complement strand
TGTAAATTCCGATAAGGTTTTGCCAGTGCTCAGTAATCAGAAGTATAATGAATACCTAAAAGAAATTGGTAATATCTGTGAGATTAATAAAAATCTAACTACGCATACAGCCCGCCACACTTTTGCCACAACGGTCACTTTAGGCAATGGCGTTCCAATGGAGTCTGTTAGTAAAATGCTTGGGCATAAAAATCTTCGGACAACGCAGCACTATGCAAAAGTTCTTGACAAAAAAATAAGTGATGATATGAATGCACTTAAAGCTAAAATGCAATATGGAATCAAAAGTCAATTAAAGGCAATCTAAATCAAATCCAGAATGACACATAATCAAAATAGAAGCAACCTCTACAATTCAATAAAGAATTTAATTGAAGCTGCTAAATTAAAAGTAGTACGAAATGTAAATACCTTAATGGTTTTGACCTATTATGAGATGGGAAGAATTATAGTTGAAGATGAGCAATATGGACAATACCGGGCAGACTATGCTAAACAGGTGCTATTACAACTTAGTAAGCGATTAACAAAAGAGTTCGGTAAAGGATATTCATTAACAAACCTGGAATATATTCGAAAGTTCTACAAGGTATTTTATAGTCGAATTCCTCAATCAGTGGTTGGGAAATTAGAGAAAAGTAAAAGAACTCCTAAATCCAACATTCCTCAATCAGTGATTGAGGAATTTAAACAGCCTTTTTCGCTAAGCTGGACACATTACATCCAACTACTTAAAATTGAGAATGATGACGAAAGGAATTTTTATGAAATAGAGGCAATAAATGCAGATTGGTCAGTCCGGGAATTGCAGAGGCAATTTAATTCTTCGTTATTTGAACGTTTGGCTTTGAGTAAAGATAAAATAGGAATTAAGGAATTAGCTAAGAAGGGCCAGATCATCGAAAAACCCACAGATACTTTGAAACACCATACAGTATTAGAGTTTCTCGATTTGAGGGAAGACGAAAAATATACTGAAAGTGATTTGGAAAATGCGATCATTAGTAAAATAGAACACTTCATGCTGGAATTAGGTAAGGGATTTTTGTTCGAAGGACGGCAAAAACGATTTTCTTTCGAGGGTGATAGCTTTTTCGTTGATCTTGTATTATACAACCGTTTATTGAAATGTTACGTATTGATTGATTTGAAGATTGGAAGACTTACCCATCAGGACATTGGCCAAATGCAGATGTATGTTAATTACTATGATCGAAAAATGAAGGTTTCAGAAGAAAATTCTACCATCGGTATTATTTTATGCAAGGAAGAAAATAAAGCTGTTGTTGAATTTACTTTACCGGAAGACAATAAAACAATATTTGCTAAAGAATATAAATTATACCTGCCAAGCAAGGATCAATTGAAGAAACAATTGGAATAAGTGATAATAATAATTAAGATCGGACGGGAACCAATTTGATTTTAT
>JBBJOK010000053.1:0-11676 GCA_037721545.1 Chitinophagaceae bacterium | reverse complement strand
ACCTGCCAAGCAAGGATCAATTGAAGAAACAATTAGGATAAGTGGGAAATACTTAATTAAGATCGGACGAGACTCGAACTAATCCCAGCAAGCCCACTTCTTGCATTTTTGAAATTAGCACTTACCGGTAAATACAATTCATAGGGTCTGTTAAAAGCCTCCTGATTGAGTTTGAATTTTTCTGAAAGAATGCGGATAGTATCTTTAGACAAACCTTTTTTGTAATGGAGAATATCAGAAACCAAACCTTCACTTACATGCAAAAGTTCAGCTAAATCAACTGCTTTCATTTTGTGGTCTTTCATTAAAGATTTTAATAACTCTATAGGATCTGCATCATCAAAAGTATTATGCTCTGCATCATATTTTTCAATAAGAAGAGTAACCAATTCTATTTCATCCTGAACTGCTTTTGTTTTTTTGCCACTGTCAACCAATGCTTCTAATGCATTGCAATATTTATTGTATTGTGCATCGGTTTTAATGATCTTATATTGTAAAGTTTCCATTGTATCTAAGTTTAGTATGTGTCAACAGTATATTGTTTATTGTCATCGCAAAGTTTAGTGTATTCAGCATGTGTGCCTATCCACTTAATGTATAGATGAACTCTTGTTATTCCGAAATGATATTTGCATATTATTCTGAAATTATTGCCAGCTATATTAAAAACGATCCTGTTGCTTCCATCCCCTAACAAATCCGCGGAGCCAAATGTTTCATTTATATCTGGAGGCTTTGCCCAATCTGCATTTTTTATAACTGTTAACCAAATCCTGAAAGAACTTCTGCTTGCTGCGTTTTGTAAGGCAAAATCCTCAATTGATCTCCTTTTAATTAGCCTGACTTTCATTTATACTTATGTAAAGATAGTAAAAAGTTCACAAAAAGTGAAGTTTTTATAAATATTATTTACGATTAAAAGTCTCTTTCAATTTGCCTTGCTGTAACAATTTTTGCTATAAGGTTATCTACCACTTCTTCGTTTTTTAAACCTAACGATTTTATTGATTTAATAAGCGGATTTACATCTTCTTCACCCTGAACAAAAATGTAAGTAATATCTTTATATTCAATCGGTAATAAGTATTTTGCAGTGCTACTTATTAATTGATCATTTTCATAATTAAGTCGTGTCTTTCTTATTTCATCTTCATCAAAACCATCGAAGTCAATTATGATTGCGTTAAAAGGTACATATCTCCATTCTCTTTCATCATAAAATCTTTTTCTTAATTGTTTCCCTTTACTGTTAGTAATGTAGCCCTCTTCCATTTTGAAATACGGAATCAAGCTATTCTGTGAATTTAAAGTTTTAAAATTTTTAATATTAGTCAGATAACGATTTATGATTGCAGATTTTTGATGAACATATATTATCGGAGATAAATTATTTCTTTTTGCAAAGGTTTTTGTGACTCCAATACCATACGCTCCATATACAGTCATATGTTTTTTAATCATTCCTAATGGAATATCAGAAAAGCACTTCATGGGTATACCAAGCTTTTGTTTTAATGCAGGTATATCTTCATAAACAAATCTTGCCTGAAATGCTTTTCGTTGAAGGATTTCAAGTAACCAATCCCTACGATGAACAAAATGGAATAAAGAATCTGAGCTAAGATTCTGACTGATTTTTGCCATAGTTTAATTTGCTTGCTTCGCTTTTAGCTCTGCAATCTCTCTTTTAAGGTCTTCAATTTGCTCATGCAATGTTGGCTTATCAGAAAGAACATTACGCTTTATGTATAAGTTGAATGCTTTAACTAATTCGTTATCAATTTGATCAAGTTTTTGAGATAATTCGAGCAGATGCTCCTTTTTGAAAGTAAGTTTTTCAATTGAAATAGCATATAAAAATTCAATTAAACCTTCCCCCTGTGGAGTTTCATTTTGCTCAATAATCTTTTCTAAAATTGCTTTCATTTCACTGCTTAACTCTTCGTCTATGTGATAACCTAGCTCACTTGGCGAAGCACACCTTAAAATACTGGCTTGTATAATTCCATCATTAAACCTATTAAAATTCCCCGGATCAATTATATTTCTTACGTATTCTGTTTGTCTTAAACAATGTTCATAATCTTCACTATTCCTTAAATTATTTATCACAACGGAAATAGTAAAATAAACATCTGACTGACTTACATCAGTTATGTAATTTTGGAAATTAAAAAATGCAAATCCTTTCCTTAATTTTAATTCTTCACCTTTTGTATTAGGATAAAATAAAAAATTTGCTAATCCTTTTTGCTTTGAGCTTATGCTGTCATTAATTAAATTAATTCTATTTTTAATAAACTCTAAGGCTACTTCAAAATTTTCTTCCTCAAGTAAATCCGTTAATTCAATTATAAAATCCTTTTCTCTTAGCCAAGATGTATTTTTTGAATCCTTATTACAATAAAAATTTTCGACCTCTACAAATGAATTGCTCTCTTTTCCATAATTCCCTTGTTTTAGGTTACTTTTTAAAGAATTTAAATATTCTTCATTACTAGTTCTTGTTAAGCCAATGAAATATATTAATCGCAATTTGTCAAATCGTCTTAAGGTTCTACTTAGGTAGAGTAAATTTTTACCATTAGATATACATGAACCAAGAATAACTACTGCACCTTCTAAGCATTCGTCATTAATTTTTTCAGTTACTTCTTCAAATTTTATTGTTTCAGGTAATTTCTCAGATACATAATTGGGTTTAATATGATTTGTAATTATTTCTGAAAGTTTTAATGAGCCTTCATCTGGCAGCGTAATAAAGTATTTTATATTGCTGGGAATGTATTGGTTGATAAAATTATAAAGACGCTTTTTATATTCTTCGAAAGATTTATCAGATGCTGTTTCGATTTGGCATAGCACATAATGCATGTCAAAATAAACTTCATATTTATTGCTTGGGTTAGTTGTTTCCTTATAATTTACCTTAAGGACATTTTTTGTGGTCTCATTTTTTGATTTGAATTGTTGTACAAAGTTTGATAGCTTTTTAGGAGCATCTGTAACCTTTATAGTAATCCGATTTAGTTTAGGCTTTTCTAAAAGGAAAACATCACCTTTAACTTCCACTGGATAGGATCCTTTTTCGCAGTAGAGGCAATCTCTATCAGTGTAAGTATCATAATAATTCAATCCAAGAGGGTTCGTCGGGGACTTAGTTAAATTACAAATGATATTGGTTTTGTTTTTTAAATAATCTTTATTATTTCCCAAAAAATATAAAATAACAAGATTGGCAACATCAACATTTTCATGCTGTTTACTAATTTTTTCAATGATATTTCCCGAGGTTGAAGAAGAAATTAATATTAATGAATTACCAAAAAATCTAATCGACTTTGAAAAGATGCCACTATAAGATGAAAAGCTTTCTACTGGAATAATTTTAAAATCGTCTACTAATTTTCTCTTCAATTCTAAAAGCGCAAATGCTAAAGTATTTATTGATGAAGTATCACAATATATCTGCTTATGAATACCCTCTTTAAACTTTGATAATAATGTAAAGGCAATAAAATATATTTCTGAGCTGTACAATAATATATTTCCGGTTCTTAGGAATTTATTGCAATGTTTTCCGGAAGGGAATACAAAATGGTGAGCGTTACCTTTTGCTTCAATTAGTCCACCTCTTTCCTTAAAAATAGTTATAAGCCCGTCATTAATTATTTTGTCGATTACTTTCTTACTATTTAAGTCGGGTTTATTTACGCAATCTAATATGCCATCTTTGTTAAAAGTAAACAAGTATAAACTATTTGATAAATGATCTCTTTGCAACTTAGGAATATCTTTGAATGTATCTGCCTGATCGGTTATAAATAGTTTTTCCAACAAAGCCTGACTGTATTCACCTCCAATTACAAATATTTCATCAGTTTGATAATTTGCTTCATAAAAACATTTTATTTCATTCTGGAGATTTGCTTTTTCAATGGTATCTCTATCACAAAATATTACGGTAACCGAACAAGGAGTTTTTTCATCTTCACCGTTTTCCTTATTATAGTTTGAAGTGTATATAAAAAAGTTATGCATCAGTAACATTTGACAATGGATAAACTAATGTTATAACACTGCCTTGAACTGGGCACAAATTTGTATATTCCTTTGAAGAATTAGAGAACCAATCATATAATTCAATATCATCACTTTTTGCGCTCTCTTTATATCGATTTTCACGTAAATTTCTAAACACAGAAACATTACCTGTTCTTAACCAGAAAAAGCCTTTGTCGTCCAGTATCTTCATTATCCTATCTAATCCTAGTCCTTTAATAGTTTTATCAATACCTGTGGCAGTAGTATTATTTCTTATTAAACAATGCTTGATTATATCAATTTGCGACGCACTTTCAGGTGTTGTCTCTCCCTTCGTAAGATGTCTTTTAATAAATCCAATTCCAGTATCATAAATGGATAATTCTAAAAAATATAATTCATCTTGCTTATTTGCTACAAAATTTTGGATTGAAAAATAATTCTTCAAGCCATTAGTATTTTCAAACATTGTTGAAAAATTTTCTCTTTTTCTTCTATGAAATTTTAAAAACAGCCCTCTGGTATTAGGACTTAGAGGTTTATTAAATTCGTCAGTACGAGCCCAATCATCTGTATTTTTCATTAGCTCGTAAATAATTGCAATAATGTCTTCATAGTTAGGGATAAAGTTTGCTATTGCAAGGCTTCTGTTAAAGGTTATTGCTTGTTTTATTGATTTCTCAATTGCAAAATCAAATTGCATTTCGTTAGAAATAAATATACCATCAGTATAAAAGGCATTTAATAAACCATTTTTTACCGAAAGATGATCGAAGCATGAAAGCAACACTTTGTGACCGCCACCTTCGCTTTGGATTTTCATTTTATCATGCTTAATCTTGTTTTGTATCTTTAAAAGAGGCTTCAAATCTTTTCCATTATTATCCTCAATATTTCTACTCCAGCAATATGCTATGACAGGAAATAAATAATCCAATTCATAAAAGTCTTTAAGATCTTCCTCTTTCTTTAAGTCGATAATTATTTTGCTTTCTATTGTCTTATTGTACCAGGTTGCAAAAAATTGAATTATGGCGGGAACAAGACCAAAATCTGCTGATGTTTGACCTTTTGAAATTGATACATCAATTTTGTTGTTTTTACACAACTCGTTGTGTGACTTTTCAAGGGAATTAATATTTGTTTTATGGTCAATCTTAATCATGTTCGAGTACTAATCTTTTACAGTTGCAATACTTGAGTTGATTCCTCAGCAAATTGAGAAATGATTCTTACTGCTATTTTTTGTCCTTTCTTTATGATTTCAATCGGATGAGATATATGTACATATAAACGATCAAAGGCTTCATAGTCAATTTCGATCTTTAAAGTTTTTTCAACTTTCTTTTTAGTATTGTCTTTCGCTAAAATTATCTAATCCCTTTTTCCATTTGTCAAATTCTGGTTTATCTCCGCCGCAAAAGAAAACCTATTTTACCACAAAATTGCTACCGTCATAATCATCATTCACTTCAATATCTTTTCTACTCTTAAAAAATTTTTCAAACTCTTGATATCCTTTATCGGATTAAAAAATGTATACTTGAAATTTATTTCAATTAAGCTTTAACCTGTTTTATGACTTGTATTACTTTCCCATTAATCAGATACTTACTTGCTTCACTTTCATCAATAAAAATATTCGGATATTGATAAGTAGATTCAGAGATTAGAGCAATTTGACAATTGGACTTATCGATAATAATTTTTTTGATGTTTGCCATTTCATCAATGATTGACAATATATAATCGTTGTTCCTAAAATTCTTATCGCTTGGATCAATGATAACATAGTCACCATCTTCAATATTTCTACCAGCAATATTTGCTTTATTCATTGAAAAGCCCACCGCTTTAATAGCAAAAACCTTAAATCTATTACCTAATAACTTGCTAGATACTTTAATATGTCCTTCTATTCGTTCATCGGCATAAATATCAGCCTGACCGCAATTAGCTGATCCCATTACGGGAATGATAGTAAAGTCGATGTTACTGGTTACACCTGTTACTTTTTTAGTAATAACTTTCTTCTCCTTGTCCCATTCAATTAATTCTTTTTTTTCAAGTTGCTCCAAATGATGTTTAACGGTTTGGGGATGGTCTTCTCCAACCAGTCGGGCTACATCACGAAAAGACATACTGCCGATATTATAAGAATCTGCCAATTTTAAAAGCTTTTGCTGTATCGGATGCATAAATCAGGATTTTAATAAACAAGATGGCTTGTAGCCCGGGTCCTGAAATTCGTACAATTGAATAGCTCCAACTGATGTAAGTTTTTGACCTAAAAATATTGCTAAGCCAGCAGGTCCGAAATAAAACAAATGAATTTTGGTAGCTTTATATTTATTAACCATTTGTTTAATAACATCCTTTGCTGCGCTTGCCAAACTTACAGCTTCTGAATCATTTTGAATAGAAAAATTTCCTGGTAAGCTTTTAGGCTCAATAGAAATAATTTTCTTAATTGGAATAAAACTAGTAGTAAAATAGCTAGATACATCGGGAATGGCTTTGCCTGTAATAGAAAATACAATTGCTACTTCTGATCCTATTCTTAAGATATCCGTTGAAGTACTAATTTCTTTGTGTAAAAATTTATAACCTGCTATCTTCTCTGCATCCGATCTCCAAGGTTTTGTTTGTGGCGGTTGAATAAGTTCGAAGGTCCAGTTGCCAACTTCAGGAAAGGCAAGCCCTAATGCGATACAAGAGGATAGGGAACACTTGCCTCTAAAAATTATATGTCGATTAGTAGTTGTTTTTGCTAAATCTTTTCTTGCAGTCAAAAGCTGTGGAATAAGTTCGTTATTCCAAACATCAGCGTCTGGAACTAAGCGGGTATCTCTATCAAACAAATGAGACCAATCCAATTTAATAGTTGCTTCCGGATCAAATTTTTCGAAAGACCAGTTATGAAAATGAAGAACATTGTCCTTTCCTATTTTTTGTGGATTTAATAAAACTGTGTTAATTAATATGTCAATTTTATCGCTTTCAAAAACCTTACCTCTGTGAGCAAGTACTTGTTCAATTAAAACTGAATAGACTGGAGCGATAATGTGAGCAAAATTTTCCTTGTACTTTGGATGCTCAACGAGTGTGGAAATGAACATCCGTTTACAAGTACCATTATCATTGAAATCAAACTTACCGATCTCAAATTTCAGTTTTTTGAGAATGAAGTCCGTATGGTCTTTAATACCTAAGTCTTCAATTTTCCTTAATAATGCTTCTTTTGTAGTTCTTAAAGCTTTCTCACGATCATTTTCTGCATATAATATTTCTGCTTCCCTGTATCTGATAAGAGCCTCAGCCAACGATTTTACCGTCTGGCTTACAGACAAGGAGGTCAAGATAAAATGTCGGTAAATTTTCTCAGTACCGTTATCAATTTTTACAAATCCATCAACAACTTGTTTGAGTTCTGCGGGTGTAACATTATGATCTTTAACCTGTATATGGTCATAAAAAGATTTCAGTTCATTTTTATAAACAACATCTACGTCCCCCGTTCCCTCATACATAATTCGCATAAATTGGGGGTCGCTCAACCATTTAGGAATATTGCAAACGATATATCTTTCCTGAAACGTATAGCCATCTCCGCCGTTAATCCCACCCATAGCCATAGGATGCAGAAGCGAAAATTCAGATTCATTTGAGTCTTGTTGATGTTCCATTTGAGTATATATCTTGATTAAGATAATGGAAACATATCGCCAAAAATATTATCTCGCCAGATACGTAAACTGCCGCCCTGATTTCCCTGTTTTTGAAATAAGATGGCTTGGTCAACGAATTTCCCAGCCTCTACCAACTTCTGTCTTGCTGAATTAACTTTAGTTGCACCCATTTGATCTGAAACAGGAGATCCTAGTCCTGCCGGATCCGGCCAGCTTTCTCCAATGCGGTCTGCTGCAGTGGCAAAAAAACTCTTCAATTCGTACACATAGCCACCGGAGAAAGGAGGATAAAGAATTTGCATGGCCATCACTTCTAATAAAAATGATGGATTGATGGGTTTCCCCTGTGTCTCATTCCATTTCTTAACCATTTTTACCAACGGTTTCCACTCGCCATCAAATGCTTTATTCGCTGTAGTAGCTTCTTCAGCGTGTTTCTCAGGATCCGTATCAATCCATTTATTTAGTACATTATCAGGAATTTGATAATGATTACCAGCATCAAATGCAGGTACGGCATCAATACTGCAAATTTTCTCTTCATCAGAGCAAATAGAAAGATCAATGCCTACTGAACGACGTCCAATTTTTACTTTATCCTCGCCGTATTCTTTTGCCAGGCATTTCCTGAACTCTTCAAGTAAACCAATAGGATCATTCAGATACTTTTTTTCTTTCTCTTTATCTAAAACAAAAAATATGTCCACATCCTTTAATGGTCTGGTTTTAGTATGCCTTTTATATGAGCCCGTTAAAAAATGCCTGATAACTGAAAAATTATTATCAATGAGCTTTCTGATTTCAGTATGCAGTTTTGCCGCATCCCGTTGTTCAGCTTCCCTTAGTTCAAGCCGGGATTTGAATTTCTTGAAAGCTTCGGTAGTTGTTATCATGATGCTTTCCTCCAATAACCAGCTTGTGCGCCGATTGAATTTGTTCCTATAGTGGTTCCTAAATTTTGTTTTATAAAACCTTCAGTAGATAAAAACTCGCAATCACTCCATCCCGCAACATCAGGAGCACCGGAGGTTACACTTAATACTATTCTGTAATTGCAGGAACTGGCTATAGTTCCAAATTTTGCTATAGAATATTTAATAGCATCTGTATCAACCCACATCGAACCATCACCGGTCCCGTAACTATAATCGATAGTAAAATCACACCTGCTAATCAAAGAACCGGTAGAACTGGTAATTTCAAGAACTGCCTCTTTTAAGTGTTTTGATTCAAGCCATGTTTTAACACCTGATTCGTATGTCTGCCAGTTACTGGCAAAATTTAAAGGGTTTAAACCAATATCAACTATGATTTTCTTAATTGAACTAAGTAATTTTTCGGTAACATAGGTCACGCTTTGCGCATAGGTATATACTGTAACTGAGCTGGCCATTTTTATTATAATTTATCTGTGTTTATACTTAATTGATTAAAGTTGGACGGGGCAGCTTCTTCCTTTTCTTCATCTGGAATTTTATCCCCGAGTTTATAGGTCTTGAATCTGCTGTTTTTTTCCAGTAATGCTTTTGTTACCCACGACAAATCCGATTCTTCCACTGGAAAGAAAATTTCCCAATCTTTTTCAAATGGACTCCAGCTCAAGGATGCTTCATTTGATTCATCAGCGAGAGCATCATCACCATACAAACAATAAATTCTTAACCTGGGTCCGTAACCAATAATTGTTATGGCATCTTTAGTTGGTGTTTCATCAGCAATTAATGAAGAGACAATACCAGTAATCGCATTAAGATCCTTTTTCACCGTTTCAGACTGCGCTGAAATTATACCGACTATTGCATCCCATGTAACGGAAGGTGTTCTTGCAGGACTGGCTGCAAACCTTCTTGATACTTCACTCATTGTTTTATAACTTTTGCTTGTTTCATTGCTTTAAGCAGTGGCTGGATTGTCAACTTGTTCGGATCTAAAACGGTTTCAATATCCAGCGTAAGGGCACTCAGCACTGCTTTTCTGATCTGCCGGCCATCTAACCCTACAGCTTCATCAATAACTTTTGGAAATTTTGCATCTGTCATCAATTTTTTTACATCTTTCCATTTTTCTCCGATTGCTCCCAATGTATCCTTTAAAATAAATTCACATGCTTCACGGGTCGGGTTATCAATTCTGAGTACAAGATCTGCTCTCGAAATAAAAGCCGGATCAAGTGCCCCTTCAAAGTTGCTGGTTGCAATAAATAAAAGCTGAGGGAATTTGGAAGCTAGGTTATCTAAACCTGCGAGCATTGCATCAGTGGCTCGGTGAACATCTACCGGATTTGCTTCCATACTCATCTTCGATCTATCGGAAACCAGTGTTTCAACTTCATCCAGCAAAACAATCAAAGGACCTTGTTTTGCATATTCGGTAACCACATCTTCTAGGAAGCGTCGAATTTCGCGTTGGCTTTTTCCAAGTGCAGAACTACTTAGTATATGTGGTTCTACTTCAATAAATTTTACCTTGCCACCATTTAAGGCACTGATTGCTGAAGAAGCTACTCCTTTTGCAATAGAAGTTTTTCCTGTACCGGGAGGTCCTACTAAAAGTATAATGCCATGTAATGGTACAGCGGCTTTGGAAGTGATCTGCGTCCGCAAGATCATTTCAAGTAATACCTGTGCCTTAAGCTGGGCTTTTACATCATCAGGTAAAACAATCCTTTCCCATAGTTCTTCAAATTCATCATTTGGAAGATCTCTTAAGTCCAGTATTCCTTTTTCATGCATTTGAATCAATTATAATTAATTAAACGGATCTGTCAAACTATTTGACATAAAATTGACGAAGTAATGCTTGACCACAAAATTTAGTTTTACAGAATATGTTGATAAATCACGCAATTAACTGTATTTCAATAATTTGAATGAAAGAAATAAAAAAAAAATTATTGATTATCTTTTCTAATAATCAAATCCGTTAAATCAGGCGTGTCTAACATTCTTTCAATTTCAGTTTGAATAATCAAAGCAACATCATTTTTTACCTTCAGATAATTAGCTAACACATCCTTGGTTTCAACTTTTGAAAATTGTGGTAATTCTTTGTAGTCTCTCTGCTCAATTTCCAATGCTTTATGATCGTTAATAATTTCAGAACAAAAGGCTTTCAATTCAATTTTTTCTTCAGGATTATCTGCTACCATTCCTACAAATTCTCCGCTTGATAAAGATGATATTTTATTGATTGGGATGGCAAGGTCCAGTTGCTTTGAATTGGTTACGCTTGTATCATTTCTATTTACATTAATGCTTTGCCGGTCCTGCAGAATCTTTCCAAACTTTTCAGATAATTGTTTGGCAGTTTCTCCACTCACTTGTCCGCTGATAATATTACCAACAATATTCATTACTACCTCTGCCTGTTCCTTACCATAATGCAACTTTAATTGGCTTGCATCCTGAACACCCAGAATTGTCGCCACTTTATTTGAACGTGCTGTTGCAATTAAGTTATCAATTCCATTAAAATAAATCGTTGGAAATTCATCAAATATCAAACTGCTTTTATTACAGTTCTTTTTATTCATCATCCTTGTTATTGCTGTAATGTAAAGCGATAACACTGCTCCATATGTCAAGGTTTTTTGGGGGTTATTTCCCATGCAAACAATTTTTGGTTTACTGGGATTGTTAATGTCGAGGCTAAAATCGTTACCAGAAAGAACGTAATACAATTGAGGTGATGATAATTTTGACAAACTTATTTTGGCGCTAGCTATCTGCCCTTCCAGTTGCTCCTTCGCTTCATTAAGATATGCAGTAACAAAAGGATTTATCAATACTTCAATTTCAGGTTCTGCTCTTAGTATAGAAAATAATTTATCATAACTGACCTGCGCCAATTCAATAACATGAGGCAGCGTACAATATTTGCCTTTTTTATAGTTGCATAGAAACCAAATTAAGGCAGTTACAAAATTGATCGGCGATTCAAC
>JBBJOK010000358.1:0-3288 GCA_037721545.1 Chitinophagaceae bacterium | reverse complement strand
AAGGATCTTTCTGAAGATCATAAAATTCTACAGCAGGTTTTTTTACAATTCTCTCAGTAAGAAATTTAGCATCAGCAGACGTTTCAGCTACTTTTAACCAACCCATCCAGTAACTGTCTTTTTTGTTTGGATTCATCATATACTTGATATGATAGTTTTTATCAGGGGTGAGATTCAGCAGGAGTTTGTATTTCGCATCCCTTATTTCTCTGATAGGATAAGGCGGACCTTCGGGAATATTGTTATGTATACCATAAGCATAATCCCGGCCGGTATTGCTTTTGCCCAGCAGTACAGGTAAAAAGCTTTTTCCGTCAAGACCATTAACCGGTTTACCACCTGCAATTGCAACTAGAGTTGGCGTAATATCTTCATATTGTGCAATAGCTTCTGTATGCGTTTTTGGTTTTACTTTTCCCGGCCATCTGACAATCATGGAACTTCTCTGACCATTATCATATAGAGTCCATTTACCTCCCGGAAATTGTGGACCCTGCTCTCCAAGAAAAATTAAAATAGTATTTTTTTCCTGTCCTGTTTCCTTTAATAATTTCATTACATCTCCCACCTGGTTATCCAACCTCCTTACTTCAGCCAGGTATTTGGCAAACTCCTGCCTTACTTCTTTTGTATCTACCCAATGAGGCGGCAGCAATAATTTATCAGCATCAAATTCAGAAGGATCACCCATTGTCCACGGAGCATGCGGATTGATGCTCATGATAAATAAACAATAAGGTTTTTGATCTTTCTTTGTGATGAATTGCCTTACATCGTTCAACGAATAATCATCAGTTGGCGCAACACAATTAGGTTCAAAGCCTTTAAGTATTTTAAAAGGAAAAACTGATTCCGGTTTTGTACTATGGTTCTTTCCGGTTAATGCTACTGTATAGCCCATATCACCCATATAATGACAAATACTTTTCATGCTGTCGCTATAAACAGGTTTATGGTTTTGAAAAGAACCATGACGCATTGGATAAAGACCTGTAAATAATGAAGCTCTGGTAGGCACACACATAGTTTCTGAACAAATCATCTGGTTGAACTTAATGCCTTGTGTTGCCAGGGCATCTATGTTTTTTGTAACAATATTTTTTCCTCCATAACAACTTAGCTGTTTTGAATCAAGGTCATCTGCCATTATGATAATGATGTTCGGCTTTTGTGCATGGCATATATTAGCTAATATTATAAAGACAGACAAACACCAAACTCTTAAAATTGTAAATTCTTTTATTGATAATTTTTTCATTGAGATTAGTTTTTTAAAATACGGGGAATTAAAATACCATCCGGCGATTTGAATGACAACTTAAGCAAACCGGCAATCAATGGTGCAATATCCTTGATCCCCATAATTGTTATTTCATTATGCTTTCCTATACCTGCTCCTGTTGCTATAAAACCTGTATTGATTTCATCAAAATCAGGAAAATATCCATGATTACCGCCTTTCTTTTTTATGCCTGTTAGTTCACCTTTTGAATCGTTATTTACTACAACTCCTTTACTCATAGCTAATCCCATTGCTACTTCAGGATTTGCCCCGATCTTATCTAATTCAGATCTGTCAACTATTCTGAATAGTTTTTTCTGATCTTCAGAAAGTGCATTCAGCTCAGTTATTACCTTCTTAAGAGTTACCAGATCATTTTTATCTTTTAAATATAAAAAAGCAGCACCGCCTGCGCCATGAAAACGTGCTGTTTTATTTACCAGCAATCCCTCCTGTTCCAATAAAACATTCGGCGAAAAAGTAGTTGATGAATTTACAAAGCCATGATCACCTGTAATAATTACCGCAGTACTGTTCTGGAACCCTGCATCTTTTATAGTTTTCAAAACAACACCAATCATACTGTCAACTAATGCTACAGCTTTTTTAACTTCCCTGCCCTCTCTTCCCTGCGCATGCTGCGTATGATCAATAGTTACAAAGTGCATTGCCATCAAACTGGGGCTATATGTTTTTATAATGTAAGATGCCATTTTACCAATAGTTATATCTATAGTATTATTAGTATTAAAGTCTGCTGGTGTAAGTTTTCCTGTAGCATTTATTTGAATTTCATCCATTAATCCTTTCGGAGTAACATAAGGAATTGTTACTTCTAATTGATTTGCATTCTCATCATTATCTGCACGCCGAACAGGGAAATTATAATTGATTGGCGCACCAACAGTAACAGGCCACATAACGGATCCGGATGTAAGCCCGGCCTCCTTAACAGCATCCCAAAGCGTTGGTACTTTTATATAACTTTCTTCCCAGTACCACTCACCTTTATTTGCTCCGTAAGGAACATTATAATAAATTCCATGACGTGCAGGAAGTGCACCGGTAATTATTGTTGTATGAGAAGGATAGGTTACAGATGGAAATACACTTCTTACACCATTAGCAAACACACCTTCCTGTTTTAACCGCTGAAGGTTAGGGGCATCCCATGATTTATCTAAATAAAAATCAGGCCGGAATCCATCTATGCTGATTAATACAACATGTTTCGTTTCCTGACTATACCCTTTAAAGATACACATCAAAATAAGTATTAATCCTGCCTTTCTCATTAGTGCATTTTCTTTTTAATTAAAATTTCTTCCCGACTTTATTTTTGATCTTTTTGTTTTGAATTTACAGGCGTAAGTTCAATGTCATCAATATATACTTCATCACCGGAACCGAGTTTTCCAAAATATAAAGCTATACGATAAGTATCATCTGCAGGAACGGCAATAGATTGAAAAGAATTCTTATTTGGTTTTGAAGAAACTTTTATTTCCTGATCAATAATCTTTTCAAAATCGCCATTTGCTTTTTCCAGTCGCAGCCAAAATGAAGTGTTTGTATTAGCTTTTGCATTAACAGCAACTTTAAAAGTTTTTCCTTTAACGGCTTTAAAAGGCCAGTTCAGCAACAGCCCTGCTGGTTTGTCACCAGGCTTTATCATTGATATATGTGCTGAATTTTTACCGGTTAATTTACCGGTAGTATCTATCCTGATCTCACCCTGAACACCAGGCGCTTTCTTTACATTCCAACCGCCAAGATTATCATCAAATGAACCATTTATATTTCTTTTGTAAGCCTGTATTCTTTCTCCATACTCCCTGGTATCTAAAGGAAAAGCGTTTATACTTTTTGCCCATTTTAACCAGGCTGCGTACATGCTGTTTAATCTTTCAGGATATTTTAAAGCAAGGTCATGTAGTTCAGCCGGATCGGTATCCATATCATACAATTCTAAATGCTTCAGATCAAGTTGCTGGTCTTGCGGAGTT
>JBBJOK010000357.1:0-3294 GCA_037721545.1 Chitinophagaceae bacterium | reverse complement strand
AATAATATTCTCAGCTACTTTTCGTCCTTGCAAAAATCCAACTTCAATGGACTGCTTGTAATGTATCCCGCCAAATAACCTTGAGAAACCTGCCTCTTCACCGGCTTTACGGAACGAGGTGTAAGTGCGGGGTTGAAGGGCAGTTCCATTAGGCGTCATTAATCCAAAAAAAGTGCTGTCAGTAAACGCATAATTATCTCCGAATATCGTTCTCATCGCTTCAAAATTAGCAACCGACAAGGATGCATGCGCAGCAGGATATTCAGGATGCGGCGCACCTAAGAGTGGGGTAAATGGTTGACCTATAACATCATCGTAATTGAAAGGCCGGGCCAACAGGTATTTGTATTTGTCTTGCCATGTGCTGATAGTGATGTCTACAACAATTATTCCGCCAAGTGCATAAGCCAAAGCAGCTACATCAAGGGTGGGTTTTTCTTTTTGCAATACCTGTCTTAAAATACTTATGTAATGGCCGGGGGTGCTGGTGCCTGGAAAATCTCTCCACCAGAATGCCATGTTATATTCGTTGCTGCCTGCTGCAGGTTTAGCGTTGATTACCTCAATTGTCATGCTCGCAAGGGCGTTATAATCAGGTGCAGCTACTTCGGCACCGTTGCCACTGCCAACTACAATGCGGCGAAGATTTCCTATGTAAGGCAAACTGTGTACGGGCATTGGATTAGGTGGTGTCCAATAAATTCCGCCGCTTTTACCCGCAGGTGGTGTATAGGAATTATTTATGGACTGGTGTCCATCTGATTCTGACCACTTAAATATTGCCTCGGCAACTGCTTTCCCAAATTCAACTGAACGGTTTATTATAGTAGCATCAGCTTCGGTATTGTATTGTGCAAGGAGGCTGGTTTCCAATGAATCCATGGCGGTTTTGTTTTCAACACTGGCGCTGGGAAACAATTTTTTGTTTATGTACGCTAATGCTGCATTGGCACTGGCAGCCCAATGATATCCGGCTCCGGGTGATGTTTGAGGTAATCCCGTTAACCCATTAAGTTGCGACGCAATGGTTTGGTGATTGGGCATACCCGGTACTACAGACTCATACAAGGCTATACCGCTATACGCATAATGGCGTGAATAAGCCACATTGCCTATAATAGCGGGGTATGCTCTCATTTGTTTCACCTGCATATCCATCCATTTTACAGCAACGTCTGAGGAAAATGTATTAGTTTGGTTTAGTTCTTCCGTGGGTTTCTTTTCACAGGAAAAAAGAAAGAATACAGATAAAAACATAGCAGCATAAAGAATTCCTTTTTTCATAATTTTTTGTTTTAAAGTTTTAAAATTGCAGAAATTAAAAAGTGGTTTTTTCTAACCATTTGGTAACTTTTATTATTGGCAAAGACAAGGTAGAATGCTATGAGTTCATTTTGTAAGCTAATAGCTTAGCGTACAAATTTCTTAGAAGTATAGCTGATAAATACACGTGAATGGCATTGATAACGCTAATGCTGCTGTTCAACTTTAAATAAATGTTGTTTGTCTTTTTATCTTCCTAATAATAGAACAAACAGAACTAAAATCTTAAATTGCTATTTCCAAGCAAGAGTAAATGGACATTTTGAAATCAAATGATTTTATATTTTCTCCGAGGTACCGGGTTCTCCGGCATGTGGTGTATTGGGCAATTCACATAATAATATGGGCTCTTTTCTGGACTGTGATGAACCCTCATAATGTTTGGCGGAACATGTTTCATATGCTGTTATGGACTCCGCTTTTCATACTTTATTCATATCCCTTGCTTTACCGGATCGTTCCTAAATACCTGCTGAAAGAACGGTATATACAATTTGCATTAATCATTATGCTATGGGCTATTGCAGGGCTTTATATAAATGCTTTATATAGAGCATTTATTTTTATTCCCATACAAGAATTTTTTGGGCTTGATAGGATCAACAAAGAGGTACTGGCTGCGGGAAGTTATTTATGTATGGCTACAACAACAGCAGAGGCTTTAATACTTACGATATTTAAATACTTGTATAAAAAACAGCAGGAGTGGATGCAGATGGAAAAAGAAAAAGTAAGAGCAGAACTGCAATTGCTGAAAGCCCAGGTGCATCCGCATTTTCTCTTTAATACATTAAACAACATTTATTCTTTTTCCCTTAAAAAATCACCAAAAACCCCGGGACTTATTTTAAAACTTTCTTCATTGCTGAGTTATATGCTATACGACTGTAAAGCGGCGGAGGTTTCACTTGAAAAAGAACTGGAAATAATGAAAAACTATATTGACCTGGAGAAAGAAAGATATGGTAACGAGATTGAAATATCGCTTAGTATTGATGGGGATGTAAAAGATAAATACATAGCACCGCTTTTATTATTGCCCTTTTTGGAGAATGCATTTAAACACGGCACTTCTGAGCAATTGGAAAACCCGTGGTTAAGTGTGGATGTGAACGTAAACAAATATACCCTGAACTGTAAAATATTAAATAGCAAGAATGAGTTTGTAAAAGTCAGCGAAAATGGTATTGGAATTGAAAATGTAAAAAAGCGGCTTGAATTTTTGTACCCCGCTACACATGAATTAAACATTACTGATGAAAAAGACTTTTTTGTAGTTTCATTATCGATTAATTTGATGAATAATAATATCGCTTATACGGCGCCTTCAGTTGTTTATTTACCGGTTGCCGAAAAAGTTTTATCATGAAAATCCGTTGTTTACTTATTGATGAC
Source organism: Chitinophagaceae bacterium (assembly GCA_037721545.1). Taxonomy (GTDB): domain Bacteria; phylum Bacteroidota; class Bacteroidia; order Chitinophagales; family Chitinophagaceae; genus Ginsengibacter. The sequence goes on along the minus strand of JBBJOK010000357.1, from coordinate 576 downwards.
GAGCCCCCTGCATTAGAGGTTTTGGAATCACATATTTCTTGTATCAACTGCCTGGAAATTGTGGGGCAATGCAAAAATGCGATTGAAGCCATTGATGTTTTACATCGAAACCAGGTTGACCTTATTTTTCTTGACATAAAAATGCCAAAGATGCTGGGCACTGATTTTTTAAAGAATTTATCTCACCCTCCAAAAGTGATTTTTGTTACGGCTTACCGTGATTATGCAGTTGAAGGTTATGAATTAAATGCGGTGGATTATCTGTTGAAGCCAGTATCGTTTGAGCGGTTTGTAAAAGCAATTACAAAAGTAAAACTGATGATGGGGCAGGAAAAGATAAGCATGGTCACAGATCACAAATCGAATGATGAACCTTTTGTGTATATGAAAGCAGATAAGAACATGAACAAGGTTTATATAAATGACATAGTGTATATAGAGAGCTGGAAGGATTTCATTAAAATTTATTTATCAGGTGGCAAAAACCTTTTGGTGAAACGGTCTCTTAGCTCAATGGAGAATATGCTGTCTAAACATAAGTTCTTAAGAATTCACCGTTCTTATATTGTGTCAATT